>DASZPI010000563.1:0-6004 GCA_035550355.1 Pirellulales bacterium | reverse complement strand
AAGAGCTGCATACCGGCACCGAGTTAGGCGACCTGCTGCTGGACGAAATCAAGTTCCCCACGCCGATGGTTGGCCTGGCGGTCACGCCCAAAAGCCGTGGCGACGAGGGGAAGCTATCGGGTGCGCTGCACAAGATCGTCGAGGAAGACGCGACGCTGCACCTCGACCGTGATCCGCAGACCAAAGAGCTGGTGATGACCGGCATGAGCGAGCTGCACTTGCAGATGATTCGCGAGCGGCTCAAGCGGCGCGACAAAGTGGAGGTCGACACCAAGGAACCCAAAATCCCCTACCGCGAGACGATCCAAACCAAGGGCGAAGGGAGCTACCGGCACAAAAAGCAATCGGGCGGCCGCGGCCAATTCGGTGAAGTACACATCCGCCTGTATCCGCTGCCGGAAGGGACCGACATTGCCGAGTTCGCCACCAAGGAGCGGTTCCCGCACATGCGCGAGTACCGCTACGACCCAGCATTGCATTTCCTGTGGGTTGATTCGATCGTCGGGGGTACGATCCCGAACAACTTTCTGCCGGCCGTGGAGAAGGGCTTCCGCGAACGCATGGAGCGCGGCGTGATCGCGGGCTACAAGGTGCAGGATATTGCCGCCGAGGTATTCTTCGGTAAGCACCATCCGGTCGACAGCTCGGAAGCGGCTTTCAAGACCGCCGGCTCGATGGCGTTCCGCAACGTATTCCAGGAATCGCGGCCGGCGCTGCTGGAGCCGATCGTGACGATCCACGTCACGGTTCCAGGTGCAAAGCTGGGCGACATCAACAGCGATATGTCAGGCCGGCGCGGCCGCGTGATCGGCATGGACTCGGCTGGCGGCGATCTGCAAACCGTCACCGCCGTGGTGCCGCTGGCCGAGGTGACGACCTACGCGCGCAGCCTGTCGAGCATCACCGGCGGGCAGGGGAGCTTTACCATGGAGTTCAGCCACTACGACGTGGTGCCAGGCAACGTGCAAAAGGAAATTGTCGAAAAGGCAGTGCTGGCCAAGGAAGAAGAGGAAGAATGAATGCGCGTCCCGCCATGGGAGACGTACTACGCGGCTTCTTGCGCGAACACTGCGTCATAAGCGGCGATGGTCGCGGTCCCCAGGCGCTCGGCCATGTTTCGGTATGCCTCGCGTCGATATCCCCAGCCGTACTTCGATCGCGGCACTTGTTCCAGCCAGTCGAACAAGTGCACGCGGCATAGATCGTCGTACTCGGCACGCGTGAGGATCATCTCGTCGCCCGTTTCACGATTGCGAATTCGAAACGGCCCCCCGGCTTGGCCGAGCGAGCGATCGAACGAGGCCCGGTCCATGAAGCAGTTCCAAAAGGCTAGGTGCTCGGCCCTAGGGCCGATGAGCGCTTCGACTTGCGGACGCTGGTCCACCGCGATCTTGAAGCCCTGGAACCGCTCGGTGCCATAAATCGAGTGGAACAACCCCGCGAGGCACAGTTCTTCGTCGAGGCCGTGCGCTTGCATTTGGTTGTAGACGCTGACCAAATGCGTGAGGTAATTCTTCTCGGTGTGCGGCACCTTCGCGATGCCCAGCGCCGCGAGGAACTCGGTCGCACGTTTCAACGATTCGCTCATCGCACAGCCTCCCGGCGACGACGGTTCACTCGCCCAACACGTCGTTCAACACTTCCTCGCTGACGTAAATCGGCAGCGGCGGATCGCAAGTGACGGCCACGGCAATCGCGTCGCTGGGCCGCGCGTCGATCTCGATGATTTCGCCCTCATGTCGAATCTGTAGCTTGGCGTAATACGTGTGGTCCTTCAGCTCGCTGATCACCACGCTTTGGAACTCGCCGCCGAGATGGTCTGCCACGCTCACCAGCAGGTCGTGGGTCAGCGGCCGCGGCGAGGGATGCCCCTTCACGCGGCGATCAATGCTCGTGGCTTCAAAGATGCCGATCAAGATCGGAAACGATCGCTTGCCGTCGACTTCCTTCAGGTAGATAACCTGCTGATCATTGATCTCGCTAATGATGATCCGTGAGAGTTCCATCTGAACGGGCATAACGGTAGCCACCCTTCCAACAAAGCGTCCCGTTCTCGATTCGACACGGCCCAGCGCCGCACGCCTTCAAAGGCGATTATAAAAGCTGGCCTGCGTCGCTGAACAGTGCTGCGCCAGTCTGCCGGCCGCCGAGATTTGCCGCTAAAAATTCGGAGTGGGCGCGCGCCAACGATGAATGTCGATACCGCGAAACCACTCGATCGTCCTTGGCAGCCCCTCGGCAAGCGGAACTTTCGGCTCCCAGCCGAGTTTTGCCTTCGCCAGTGAAATATCGGGACGACGCTGCGTCGGGTCATCGGCCGGCAGCGGTTTGTGGACGATCTTGCTCTTCGATTTCGTGTGCTTCAGCACCTGCTCAGCCAATTCCAGAATCGTGAATTCGCCAGGATTGCCGAGGTTCACCGGGCCGATGAAGTCGTCCGGGCCGTCCATCATGCGGATGAAACCTTCGATCAGGTCGTCGCGGTAACAGAAGCTGCGCGTCTGGTTGCCGTCGCCGTAGATCGTGATGTCCTTGCCGTGTAGGGCCTGCACGATAAAGTTCGAGACGACACGGCCGTCGAACGGATGCATGCCAGGACCGTAGGTATTGAAGATCCGCACAATACGGATATTCACGCGGTGCATCCGCCAGTAGTCCATGAACAGCGTCTCGGCAGCTCGCTTGCCTTCGTCGTAGCAGGCCCGTGGACCGATGCAATTCACGCTGCCACGGTAGCTTTCGACCTGCGGATGCACTTCGGGGTCGCCGTACACTTCGCTGGTCGAGGCTTGCAGCACCTTGGCGCGGCAGCGCTTGGCCATGCCCAGCACATGCATTGCGCCAACGAAGCTGGTTTTAATCGTTTTGATCGGGTTGTATTGGTAATGTCCAGGGGCGGCAGGACAGGCCAGGTTGTAGATCTCGTCCACATCCAGCCAGATCGGCTGTGTCAGATCGTGGCGGATCAGCTCGAAATTCGGTTTGCCGAGCAGGTGGGCGACATTCTCTTTCTGGCTCGTGAAAAAGTTGTCGAGGCAGATCACATCGTGCCCGGCATCGATCAGCCGTTGGCACAAATGCGCGCCCAAGAACCCCGCGCCGCCGGTGACCAGGATGCGTTTAATCGACGACAAGCGCCCTCTCCCCGATGCGATAACCACTATGCCAGTCCTTGGGTGAAAGTATAGCATGCACGCAAAAGCGGAAAGCCGAAAGCGGAAAGCCGATGCGTTTACTGCCGCTCCGCTTTCGCCGTTCGGCTTTTCGTACAATGGATTGCATGGACCCGTTGCTGAAAAACCTGACCGAGCCTCAGCGCCAAGCGGTGCTGCATGTCGATGGGCCGCTCTTGATTCTCGCTGGCCCGGGGAGCGGCAAAACCCGCGTCATTACGCACCGCATCGCCCACCTGCTGCGCACCGGCGTCCCGGCCGGGCAAATCCTCGCGCTCACGTTTACGAACAAGGCCGCCGAGGAGATGAAAACCCGTGTGGCCGTGCTGGCGCCCGATCGCCCGGTGTGGATCAGCACGTTCCATCGCTTCTGCTCGCGGCTGCTGCGCGAGTACGCTGCGATGGTCGGACTTGGCCCCAATTTCACGATCTACGATACCGGCGATAGCCAATCAGCCTTGAAGCGGGCAATCGAAGGCCTCGATTTCGATTCGACGCACTACACGCCGCAGCGGATCGCCGGGGCCATCAGCACAGCCAAGAATAATCTCGTCGGCCCCGCCGAGTACGAAGCGCGCTCCGGCAGCCCGCTGGCGAGCATCGTGGCCCGGGTATATCCGGCCTATCAGGCCGAGTTGTTGCGAAGCAACGCCGTCGATTTCGACGACCTGCTGCTGCACACCGCCATGTTGCTGCGCGACAACCCCGAAGTGAGGGCGTCGCTCGACGCCAAGTACCGCTACGTGATGGTGGACGAATACCAGGACACAAACCTCGCCCAGTATACGATCGTCCATGCCCTGTCGATCGACCAGCCGAACCTGGCCGTGACGGGGGACCCCGACCAGTCGATCTACGGCTGGCGCGGTGCGAACCTGAGCAACATTCTCGAATTCGAGCACGATTACCCCGAAGTGCAGATCGTGCGGCTGGAGCAGAACTATCGCAGCACCAAGGCGATTCTGCGGGTCGCCGATCGGCTGATCGTCAACAATCGCCGCCGTAAGCACAAAGACCTGTTCACCGAAAACGACGAAGGGCAGCCCGTGGCCCTCACGACCTACGGCACCCAGAAAGACGAGGCCGACGCGATTGCCGAGCGGATCGCGGCGCTGGTGAACTCGGGCAAGTACCAGCCGCGCGATATCGCGATTTTCTACCGCGTGAACGCGCTCTCGCGCGCCTTGGAGTTCGCTTTGCGCGAGCATGCAATTCCGTACCAGATCATCCGCGGCGTCGAGTTCTTCCAGCGCAAAGAGATCAAGGACGTGCTCGGCTACTTGCAGTTGCTCAACAACCCGCGCGACAACACCGCCTTTTTGCGAGTGGTGAACACACCGCCGCGGGGCATTGGCAAGACCACGCTCGAACGGATTGCCGAGCATGCCGCGCGTCGTCGGATGACGCTGCTCGAAGCGGCCCGCGAATGCGGCCTGATCGAAACCATCTCGAAAAAAGCGGCGGTCTCGGTCGCCAAGTTTGTATCGTTCTTTGATCGCTTGAACCTGTTAGCCCACGAGCCGGTCGAAGCGATTCTGGGCCACGTACTTGAAGAATCGGGCTACCACGACCTGCTCAAAAAGTCGGAGGACGAAGACGACCATGAGCGGCTGGCGAACATCGAAGAGTTGCTGACCGCCGCGCGCGAGTTCGACGAACGAAACCCCGGCGCCGGGGCGCTCGAAGCGTTCCTCGAACAAGCCAGCCTGGTGAACGACACCGACGATTGGGACGCTGTGCAGGACCGCGTGACAATGATGACGCTGCACGCCTCGAAGGGGCTCGAGTTTCCGGTGGTGTTTATCACGGCGGTCGAGGAAGGTTTGATACCGCACGAGCGCAGCCGCGACAACCCAGCCGACCTCGAGGAAGAACGCCGGCTGCTGTTCGTTGGTCTCACGCGAGCCGAGAAGGAGCTATATCTCAGCCGGGCCGTGTATCGCAGCTTCCGCGGGCGGGCGATGATGACCGTGCCGAGCATGTTCCTGATCGAGCTGCCGATCGACGAGATGCAGGTCAGCGAATCGGGCGTGATGGCACTGCCGAGCATGGCTTGGCTGCGGGATGATGGAATTCACAACGAGGATGACCGGGGCGAATCGTTTGAAGCATTCGACGATGCCGATGCGATGGAGTTTGATCCGCGGAAGCTCGAGGCGACCGAGCCGGCGGCCGCGCCTGCTCCGAGCCTTGGCGGCTTAAAAACCGCCGCCGAGATGGTCGCCGGCGGTGCGGCCGCATTGCCTGCGGTCTCGCCCGAGGAGTTTTTCGCAGGTATGCTCGTGCGACACCCAGAGTACGGGCTGGGCAAGATCGTTGCCCTCTCGGGCCAACGCGCGAACCGCAAGGCGACCGTGGCGTTCACGTCGTCGGCTGGCCAGCGCACATTCGTCCTGGCACAAAGCCCACTGCGGCCGGTGAAGTAACAACACGCTCGCAGCGGCGGCAAGAGACCACGATGTCGTACCCCAAGGTTGCCCAACTCAAAGACATCGCCGCGCTGCGGGCGCGGCTGGCCGAGCTGCGCATCGATCTGCCGCTGGATGAACGCATTGTGACAGCCGACGACGGGTCGCCGCTCGCTGAGCCGATCACCATCGGCGGCGTTCGCATAGGCAATCGTTGGTGCATTCATCCGATGGAAGGCTGGGACGCCAACCGCGACGGCTCGCCGAGCGAGCATACGCTGCGTCGCTGGCGGCACTTTGGCCTCAGCGGCGCGAAACTGATCTGGGGCGGTGAAGCGGCTGCCGTGCAGCCCGATGGCCGGGCGAACCCGAACCAGACGCTCGCCGTGCCCGAAAACCGCGCCGGTCTTAAGGCGCTGCTCG
>DASZPI010000562.1:0-5432 GCA_035550355.1 Pirellulales bacterium | reverse complement strand
TGGCTGCGGCAGCTTCTTCTCGCCGTTGCCCGCAATCGACTCGACGATGCCCGTTTTCGCGTCGACTCGGCGGATGCGATGGTTCGCGATGTCGGCAATGTAGACGTTGTCGGCGGAATCGAGGGCGATGCTGTGCGGGCTGCTGAATTGCGCCTCGGTTGCCGGACCACCGTCGCCCGAGTAACCCGCCTTGCCCGTGCCAGCGATCGTCGTGATCACGCCGGAGGTGCGGTCGACGCGCCGTACGACACCGTTTTTCATTTCGACGAACAGCAAGTTTCCTTTCGAGTCGAACCGCACTTCGTAGGGTTCGTTGAGCGAAGCCTCGGTCGCGGGACCGCCGTCGCCGGAGTAACCTTTTTTGCCCGAGCCAGCAACCGTGGTCAGCTCGCCGGTTTTCAGGTCGACGCGCATCACGCGGTGCTGGCCGACTTCGGTCACGTACAGTGCTCCATCGGGACCGATTTCACAACCGAATGGCTGGTCGACGTTCACTTGCGTGGCGACGCCGCTGGAGCCGTTGTTGCCGGGATGGCCGGTTCCGGCGACGGTGTCGATATCTCCCGCCTCGACCGTCAGGCAGCAGCAAATGCAGAGGCACGCCGATAAACGCAGGTGGAACAGGACGTCGTGCATGGTGTATTTCAATGGATGATGTCGTGAATCACCGTTCCCGCCACGTCGGTCAAACGCTCTTCACGGCCATGGTGCGCGTACGTGAGGCGGGTATGATCGAGCCCGAGCAGATGCAAGATCGTAGCGTGCAGATCGCGCACGTGCACCTTGTTTTCAACCGCGTACAGTCCCACGTCATCGGTCGCTCCGTAGGTCATGCCGCCGCGGACGCCGCCGCCGGCCATCCACATCGTAAAGCCATACGGGTTGTGATCGCGACCGTTACCGCTCTCGCTCATCGGCGTGCGGCCGAATTCGCCTCCCCAAATCACCAGTGTCGTGTCGAGCAGCCCGCGGCGCTTCAGATCTTTCAACAAGCCGGCGATCGGCCGATCGCTTTCGCGACAGTAGCGCGAGTGGTTCGCGTCCAGTGCCTTATGTGCATCCCATTTGCTTCCCGCGCCGAAATACAACTGCACGAACCGCACGCCGCGCTCGACCAGTCGTCGAGCGCGCAGACAATTCCGTCCGTTGATCGCGGTTTCGTGATCGTCGATGCCGTACAGGTCGCGCGTTTCCTGGGCCTCGCCTTCGATATCGATCGCCTCGGGGGCGGCGGCCTGCATGCGGAACGCCAGTTCGTAGGAGGCGATATGCGCCTCGAGCCGCTCGTCGTCTTCGCGGCCGTGGCGATAACGTGTATCGAGCTCGCGGATGAAATCGAGCTCGGCGCGCTGCTGGGCGCGCGATACTCCCGGCGGCGGCGCGAGGTGTACGATCGGCGTGCGCCCGGCGCGAAACCGAGTTCCCTGCGACGTGCCCGGCAGCGGCCCACTGGTCCAGTTGTGATAGCTGCCGGGCGGATCGGATGGTTGATCGGCCATCACGACGAAGCCGGGCAGGTTATCGCACGCGCTGCCCAAACCATACAGCGCCCACGCGCCGAGGCTGGGCCGACCGGCTTGCAGGCTGCCGGTGTTCATCTGCAGCACGCTACGCACATGGTTCAGGCCGTCGGCCGTGCAGCTTCGGAGGATCGCCAGTTCGTCGGCGCAGGTGGCGAGCTCGGGGAGCCAATCGCTGATCCACAAACCTGATTGGCCATGCTGCTTGAACTGCCGCGACGAGGCCAGCAGCGGTGTGTTCGCCGTCACGCCCATTGCCGTGACCGGCCGCACGAAGCTCGCCGGCAGCGGTTCGCCGGCCAGTTTCGCGAGTTGCGGCTTGGGATCGAACAGGTCGATGTGGCTGGGGCCGCCGTCGATAAAGCACCAAATGACGCTCGTCGCACGCGGGGCGAAATGTGTTGCGGCCCTCGATGCTGCCGGTCTGCTCAGTGCCGCAAGCGCCAGCGCGCCGAAGCCGCCGCCTGCTTGTCGCAGGAAGGCGCGTCGGCTTCGAAGAGTGTGGCTCGCAGCGGACATATCAATCGATGTAGAGGAACTCGGCGCTATTGAACAACGCGTGGCAAAGGTCCACGACCGCGTGCTGACGATCATCGTTCGCCTGGGCGGCACTCTCGATGAAGCGACGCGCGGTGGCGACCTCGTTGTCGGCGGCGGCACGCGCATAAGCCTCGCGATACGCCGCTCGAATTAGTCCGTCGAGATCGTTGCCGAATTGTTCGTACAAACGAGCTGCCCACGCTCGTGCATTGTCGTGGACCAGGAAATCGTTGAGCATCGCAAGCGATTGGGCCGGGGTGGTCGTCTCGCCGCGCCGCGGGCAACTCTGCTGGCGGTCAGGGGCGTCGAACGCTTCGAACAGCGGATTGCGCAAGTTGCGCTTCACGAAGACATAAACCGACCGACGATGCAATGCCGCCTGATCGTTGATTCTGGAGTTGGCAGCATCAGCGACACCCGGCGGCAACTCGGGCTGCATGCTCGGGCCGAACATCGTGCGATCCAACCGACCAGCAATCTGCAAGGTCGCGTCGCGCACCGCCTCGCCTTCCAAGCGACGGCGAACGCCGTGCCACAGGTATCGGTTGTGTGGATCGCTCGTCAGACCTGCTGCGCTGTCACGGTCGAGCAACGACGATTGCCGATAGGTCGCCGACGTCATGATCTGCCGATGGAGCCGCTTTACACTCCAACCGTGCTCAACAAAGTCCGCCGCTAACCAATCGAGCAGATCGCGATGGCTGGGCGGCTCGCCGGCGTTGCCAAAGTCGTTGGCTGTGGCAACCAGACCGACGCCGAAATGCCACTGCCAAACGCGGTTCACCATTACCCGGGCAGTAACGGGGTTGCGCGGATCGGTCGACCACCGCGCTAGCGCCGCTCGGCGGCCAGTCGAATGCGCGGCATCAGCCGTCGGGGCGATCGTCGGCGAAGCACTGCCGAAGATCGCCGGCAGCTCGGGTTGCACTTCTTCCAGTCGTTGATGCGGATTGCCGGCGGCAAGCCGATAGGTCGGCGGCGGCTCTCCCAGGGCATCGACGACCGTGTCGGCTCGCGGCAACTCGGCCGGCTTCAGGTGATCGTACTCGGCAAGCCGGTCGAACAAGCGTTGATAACGGCGTTCGTCGTCGCCCGGCAGATCGAGCTTGGTCTCGCGGGTTTTCCACTCGAGAAAGATCGCTGCATGGTGCGCAAGCTGCCGCTGGGCCGCAGTGCGTGCGGGCTCGGGGGTGTCGACCACGCGGCACATCTCGGGACCGAGAATCTCGCGCCCTTCGTCGATGCGCTGCTTGCGATAGGGGGCGAGCAGCGCGTCGATCTCGTCGCGCGCCTGCTGCGAAGCCGCCAGCCAGGCTTGCTGTTGTTGTCGATGCCGCTCGATTACTGCGGCCTCGGCAACCACCACGCTCGAAGCGAGCATCGGTTGAAAGTACGCGCTCAGGCGATAGTAATCGGCCTGCGAGATGTCGTCGAACTTGTGGTCGTGGCAACGAGCGCATTGAAAGGTGAGCCCGAACAATGCCTGGCTCACCACGTCCACAGCATCGTCGACGATTTCTTGCCGCCGCGCGATCAGGTCAACGGCGTTCGTCTCTTCGGTCGACAGGCGATAAAACCCGGTCGCGATCTGCGCGTCGGGGTTGTCGGGCTCGAGTTCGTCGCCGGCGAGTTGCTGCCGCAGGAAACGGTCGTACGGCAGATCGCTGTTGAACGCGCGGATAACGTAGTCGCGGTAGTGGTAGGCGCCGGGCCGAGCGCGGTCTTCATTGAAGCCGTCGCTCTCGGCATAGCGCACCAGGTCGAGCCAATGTTGTGCCATCCGCTCGCCATAGGCCGGCGACGCGAGGAGGCGATCGACGAGCGCTTCGTAATCGTGGCTCGCACCGAGCCACTCGGTCACGTCGTCGGCCGAGGGGGGCAGGCCGGTGAGATCGAACGTCGCGCGGCGCAGAACTGTGTCTGGCTTGGCCGGCGCGCCGAGTTGCAAACCTCGCTGCTCCAGTGCCGCAACGATGAACCGGTCGATCGGATGCTCGACCCGGTCGATTTTCGGAACCGCGGGACGGACGACCGGGCGGAATGGCCACGGTCTCGCAGCGCTAGCGGCGGGCTCGATGCGTTCGGCCGCGAACACGACTGCAACCGTCGCGCCCAGCCACGCCAGCGAATACAGCCACAGACCGCGCATTGATTCAGTATACTTTGGCCCCGTACAGTGGGCATCACCCGGCGCGCGGCCAAAGCCCTGCCACGCGGCACGATCGTTACGATCAATCCCCGAGGACGACATCGATGGAATACCGACTGCTCGGCGGCTCTGGTTTCAAGGTGCCCGTGCTCAGCTTTGGCACCGGCACGTTCGGCGGCGGCACCGAGTTCTTCAAGGCCTGGGGCGAAAGCGACGTGGCCGAGGCCACCCGATTGGTCGACATCTGCCTCGAAGCCGGCCTGAACATGTTCGACTCGGCCGATACGTACTCCGTGGGATTAGCCGAAGAAATTCTGGGCCAGGCGATCAAAGGCCGCCGCGACAAGGTGATCATTTCGACGAAGACGACGTTCCGCGTCGGCGATGGTCCAAACGACGTCGGCTCGTCGCGCTTTCACCTGATGCAAGCGGTCGATGGCGCGCTGCGACGCTTGGGAACCGACTACATCGACCTGTTCCAAATGCACGGCTTCGATGCGCTGACGGCTATCGAAGAGGTGCTGGGCACGCTCGATACGCTGGTACGCGCCGGAAAAATCCGCTACATCGGCTGCTCGAATTTTTCGGGCTGGCATCTGATGAAATCGCTGGCAATCTCCGACCGCTACGGTTGGTCGCGGTATGTGGCGCATCAGGCGTATTACTCGCTCGTGGGGCGCGATTACGAATGGGAGCTGATGCCGCTGGCGATCGATCAAAAGGTCGGCTGCGCCGTGTGGAGCCCGTTGGGCTGGGGCCGCCTGACGGGAAAAGTTCGTCGAGGCCAGCCGCTGCCGGCCAAAACGCGCCTGCACGACAAGCGCGGCATGGACATCGGACCGCCGCTGGCGGACGAGTACGTGTACCGCGTGGTCGATGCACTCGACGAGATCGCCCGCGAGACCGCCAAGACCGTCCCGCAAATCGCGCTCAACTGGCTACTGCAACGCCCCACGGTGTCGACCGTGATTATCGGCGCGCGCAACGAAGAACAGTTGCGGCAAAACCTGGGCGCGGTCGGCTGGAATCTTACGGCAGAGCAGGTGGCCAAACTCGATGCCGCCAGTGCCACGACGATCGCATATCCTTACTGGCACCAACGCGGCTACACCGAACGCAACCCGCCGCCAGTCTGAGCGACGCGCGCCGACAGATCTGCAGGTTAAACGACTATGGCTCGCTGCCATACCAGGGACTGTTGTCCACGCGGCGGTAACGGGCCA
>DASZPI010000561.1:0-3633 GCA_035550355.1 Pirellulales bacterium | reverse complement strand
CTATCGGCCGACGCGATCGAAGAACGCGCCTCGCAAATGGCGCTGCACAGCCGAATCAACTACACCTACCGGCGGATGCAGGAGTACCTGACGTCGTCGAAGACTTGGGGAGCGCGGCATGCCGGCGTGCTGTGGGCCAGGCCGGTGGCGTATTTCTCGGCCGAGTTCGGCATCCACGAATCGCTGCCCATTTATTCCGGCGGCCTGGGAGTGCTGTCGGGCGATCATATCAAAAGCGCTTCCGACCTGAACATTCCGTTGATCGGCATCGGGCTGTTCTACAGCCAAGGCTATTTCAAGCAGCACCTCAACCACGAAGGTTGGCAAGAAGAGGACTACCTCAACACCGATCATCGCGTGTTGCCGATGAGGCCGGCGCTCAAGCCCGACGGCGACCCGTTGATGGTGCACATCCAAACTCGCACCGGCGAAATTGCCGCACGGGTTTGGGAGCTGGCGGTGGGGCGCAATCGGCTGCTGCTGTTGGACTCGGATGTCGATGGCAATCAGAAAGAAGACCGGGAGCTGACGGCTCGCTTGTACGGCGGCGATCATCGCGTGCGCATTCGCCAGGAATTGCTGCTGGGCATCGGCGGCGTGCGGGCGCTGCAAGCACTGAAGATCGCGCCAGGCGTGTATCACCTGAACGAAGGGCACAGCGCCTTTGCCGCGCTCGAGCTGGTGCAGCAGCGCATGCGCCGCGAGGGATTGAGCGTCGAAGAAGCGGCCCGCCGCATCTCGACGCAGGTGGTGTTCACCACGCACACCCCGGTGCCGGCCGGGCACGATCGGTTTTCCGCCCAGTTGATCGAAGAGCATCTCGGTCCCCTGCGCGACGCAATGGGTCAGGACCACACGCCGTTCATGGCCTGGGGGCGCGTCGATCCGTACAACCCCCACGAAGAATTCTGCATGACGGTGCTGGCGCTAAAACTGTCGCGGCGCTGCAACGCGGTTTCGTCGCTGCACGGCCAGGTTTCGCGAAATATGTGGACCGGCCTGTGGCCGAATCGCCCCGAAGAAGAAGTGCCGATCGGCCACATCACCAACGGCGTGCACGTGCTGTCGTGGCTGGCGCCGCAAATGCAGCAGGTGTACGCGCGGCATTTGGGGCCCGATTGGTCGCAGCGTAGCGGCGATTCCGGATTCTGGGAGGATGTCGATCAGATCGACGACGGCGAGCTGTGGGAGACACATCAGACGCTCAAGGCGCGGCTGCTGGATTTCGTGCGCCGCCGCGCGGTTCGTCAATCGGAACGTCGCAGCGATCCGCCGGAGTTGATTGCCGAGCTGCGCCGCGCGCTCAGCCTCGACGCGCTGACGATCGGTTTCGCACGCCGGTTCGCGACGTACAAGCGCGCTAATCTGATCCTGAACGACCTGGAGCGCTTGGCGTCGCTGGTCAACGATGCCCGCGTGCCCATTCAGCTTGTGTTTGCCGGCAAGGCGCATCCGCACGATCGGCCCGGCAAGCATATCCTGCAACAGATCGCCGAGCTGAGCAAAGACTCGCGCTTCCTCGGCAAGATCGTGCTCGTTGAAGATTACGACATCAACGTCGGCCGGCACCTGGTGCACGGCGTGGATGTATGGTTGAACAATCCTCGCCGCCCGCTCGAGGCCTCGGGCACCAGCGGCGAGAAGGTGATTCTCAACGGCGGCCTGAACCTGTCGATCCTCGATGGCTGGTGGGCCGAGGCTTACGACGGCTCGAATGGCTTTGCAATCGGCATGGGCGAAACGCACACTTCGACCGAGACGCACGACCATTACGACTGCGAAGCCTTGATCGAAACGCTGAAAAACGAGGTGATCCCGCTATATTATCAGCGCGATCAGGACGGGCTGCCCCGGGCTTGGATCGCGCGCATGAAGCGCGGCATCCGCACCATGGGCTGGCGGTTTAGCGCCGATCGCATGGTCAAGGATTACGTGACCAAGACGTACATCCCCGCCGCCGGCGGCACGAGCAGCGATATGACCCGCATTTGAGCGGGAACCACCCATGTCGGATGACGAATGTCGGGAACGACGACGCACGAGGACGAAACCATGTGCACTCATCATCCCGGTTTCGGTCTTCGTCATTCCTTAGACATTCGGCCTTAAATATTCGACATTTCCTCTCGCTTCCATGGCTATTCGAGTCGCAATCAATCACAAGACCGCTCATCGCTACGCGCGCCCGGTGTGGCTGTCGCCGCATATTCTGCGGTTGCACCCGGCGCCGCACTGCCGCACGCCGATCGTCGGCTATTCGCTGCGCGTCAGTCCGGGCGACCATTTCATCAACTGGCAGCAGGATCCGTACAGCAATCGGCTGGCGCGGTTAGTGTTTCCCAAGCCAACGCGCGAGTTTTCGGTCGAGGTGGACCTTGTCGCCGAGCTGACGACGATCAATCCGTTCGACTTCTTTCTCGAGCGCTATGCCGAGCAGGCGCCGTTCGAGTACGACCCCCTGCTGGCGCGCGAGTTGGCGCCGTACCTGGCGGCCGACACCGCCGGACCGCGGTTGGCGCAGGTCGTCGCCGAATGCCGCCCGACGGGCGCGATGGCGACGATCAACTACCTGGTCGATCTGAACCAGCGGGTGCAGCAGCGAATCAAGTATCTGATTCGCCTGGAGCCGGGCGTGCAGACGCCGGAAGAAACGTTGCAGTTGGGCAGTGGCTCGTGCCGCGACAGCGCCTGGCTGCTGGTGCAAATGTTGCGAAACCTGGGGCTCGCCGCGCGGTTTGTGTCGGGCTACCTGGTGCAGCTGCGGGCCGATGTGAAATCGCTCGATGGTCCTAGTGGCGCCGAGCAGGACTTTACCGATCTGCATGCCTGGACTGAAGTGTATCTGCCGGGCGCGGGTTGGATTGGCCTTGATCCCACCTCAGGTTTGTTGGCCGGCGAGGGGCACATTCCCTTGGCCTGCTCGGCCGATCCGGTCATGGCGGCCGCAATTACCGGGTTCTTCTCGTACGACGATGCCTCGGTCATCGAGCAGGACCCCGAGGACGACACGCATGCCGACGCCAGCCGCGGCGATGATTTTCACTTTGCGATGACGGTGACGCGGATTCACGAAGACCCGCGCGTCACGCAGCCGTACACCGACGAGCAATGGACCCAGATCGAAGCGCTCGGCCACCAGATCGATGCCGAGCTGAAGGCCGGCGACGTGCGGCTGACGATGGGTGGCGAGCCGACGTTCGTGTCGATCGACGACATGGACGGCGACGAATGGAACACCGAAGCCTTGGGCGAGCACAAGTATCGCCGGGCCGACGAGCTGGCGCGGCGACTGCGCGCTCGGTTCGCTCCCGGCGGCATGCTGCACCATGGGCAAGGGAAATGGTATCCCGGCGAAGCGCTGCCGCGCTGGGCGATCGGCCTGTACTGGCGGAAAGATGGCGAGCCGGTGTGGCGCGACCCTTCGCTGATTGCCGACGAAGCCCGGCCCACGGGATCGACCGAGCAGGATGCGCAGCGCTTTGCGACGCGACTTGCCGAACGCTTGGGCGTTGGCGTCAGTCATATCGTCGCCGGCTACGAGGATGCATGGTATTGGCTGTGGAAGGAGCGACGGTTGCCGGTCAACGTCGACCCGTTCGACAGCGAGTTGAAAGATCCCGACCAGCGGGAATT
>DASZPI010000560.1:0-1665 GCA_035550355.1 Pirellulales bacterium | reverse complement strand
GGTCTCATGGAAGTAATCCCCTACCTTGGCGCGTGGATCGCCGCGGTCCCGACCGCATTGATTGCGCTGCAGATCGACTCGACCCACGTCGTCCTGGCGCTGTCGCTGTATTTGTTGCTGCACATTCTCGAAGGCTATGTGGTGATGCCGCTCATTCAGCAGCGCGCCGTGCACCTACCGTCGGCCCTGATCCTGGTCACCCAGGTGTTGATGGGTGAACTTGCCGGAATCCTCGGCCTGCTGGTCGCCGCGCCGCTGACGGTTGCAGCGGTCGTGTTCACGCGTCGGCTGTACGTCGAAGACTCGCTGAACGATCACACCGTCGAAACGCATCACGAACCGGCACGTTGAGCGCACTGGCCTCGGTGACGGGCCTACGGCCGGATGGGTCCGCAGCGAGCGTGCCTCGAGTCGGCAACTACGATTGCATGCCCTTGGGCTTACGAACCCCGGCACGCAGCGCATTGGCCTTGAAGCAACCCTGCATGTGATCGTTCACCAGGCCGACGGCTTGCAGATAGGCGTACGCGATGGTGCTGCCCACGAACGTCATGCCGCGGCGTTTGAGGTCTTTTGAGAGCGCATCGGAAACGGCTGTCCGCGCGGGAACGTCGGCCAGCGACTGGGGGCGATTCACGAGCGGTTTGTGTTCGACGTACGCCCACAGATACGCGTCGAACGAGCCGAACTGCTGCTGGATGTCGAGATACACCCGGGCATTTTTGCGGACGCTGAACACCTTGAGCCGGTTGCGAATGACGTCGCCGCGGGCGAGCACGCGCTCGAGCCCAGCGTCGGTAAGGCGCGCGCACTTGGCCGGATCAAAATGCTTGAAAGCCTGTCGATAGCCGGCGCGGCGGCGCAGGATCGTGTACCAGCTCAGCCCGGCTTGGGCGCCTTCCAGGATAAGCATCTCGAACAGCCGGGCGTCGTCGTGCAGCGGCACGCCCCACTCGTTGTCGTGATAGGCGACGTAGTCGGGCTTATCGAGCGGCACCCAGGAGCAGCGTGGTTTCGGAGCGACCTTCTTTTCCGGCATGATTTTCCACAGAGACACAGAGACGCGGCTCTAACCACGAATCGCATGGATGGGCACGGATCGGTTATTGCTGCATCCGTTTTATCTGTCGAATCCGTCGGTATTCTTCCGCTGCTGTTCGGTGTCTCGACGCCTCGGCGGTCCATTCGCGACCGCCGGCGAATTTACTTCGCCGCATTGCGCGGGAATGAGCCGAGGATTTCCATCCGCACCGCCTTGCGCTCGAGCGCCGCGACCGCCTTGCGCACGCGCGCGTCGCTCTCGTGGCCGTCGAGCTCGACGAAGAACATGTAGCCCCCTTCGGGACGCGCGATCGGGAACGATTCGATCCAGGTCAGGTTCAGCCGATTGCGTTTGAAAATCGCCAGCGCGTCGGCCAAGCCTCCTGGCTTGTGCTCGATCTCGAACATCAACGCCATTTGGTCGCGACCGGTGCGCGGCGCCGATTCGTGGCCGATGACCACGAACCGCGTGGTGTTGCCGGGGTTATCTTCGATGTTTTCCGCCAGGGTGTTCAGCCCGTAGTGCACGCCGGCCTGCACACTGGCGATGGCTGCCGCGCCTTGCTTGTCGTGCGCCAGTTGCGCCGCCGTCGTGGTGCTGGTGACCTCGACGATCCGCACGTT
>DASZPI010000559.1:0-3709 GCA_035550355.1 Pirellulales bacterium | reverse complement strand
CGGCGTGCAGCTTTGCGGTGAGCACATCGGTCATCCGCGTAATGGTTTCGATCGTGACGGGCTTCTGCTGGCGGCACCAATGGAACAATTGTTCCGGTGACAGGCCGAAAACCTGGGCGGCGCGCACCACGTCGGCCGGGCTTTCGACCGGCCTGGAAAGGTACAGGCCCGCAGCCACCAACACCGCTTTGTCGGCAGTCACCAGCGGAATCGCCTGCAACAGCAGCGGATCTTCTTCTTCGATCAGCCGGGCAGTTGTGCCACGGGCCACCTCGCGGATCAGTTCGCTGAAGTTCGACCACGCGATGCCGGGCAGATCACTGGCAATGTGCAACGGTCGCCCGCTTGCGCCTTCGTAGACGACGAAGCCCGTTTGCATCGAATGGCGCAACGACGCTCCGACCGTGACCGCCTGCGCAGCAAGTGCGTCGGGCATGGCCACGCTCCAGGCAGAGTCGCTCAGCGGAGAAGAATTGGTCGGCGCGGCAGGGGACATGTGCGTTGAGACGGTGATCATGGCGCAGCGTCATCGGGTCGCCTGCTAAATCTAGGTCACGCGCGCACGGGTGGCAAAATCCAGCGCTCTCGGGTTTTAACGGATCAGCACGCCGCGCCAATTTGCGGTCAACCTATGCCGATTGTGACGGTGAGCTGCAATCGCCCCGAAGCGGCTCGTCCGAAAAAACGGCATCAGCCGCGCATTCGGTTGCGGTAGCGGGCGCTCACCCGGTCGAGCAGCGAGCGATCCTCGGGCGACAAGCCGTCGCGGCCGTGCAGGTGCAGCCGCGCCAGCACCTCGTCGACGCGGCGCTCTTCTTCCTGCTCGATCAATTGGCGCCGCATGGCGCGTTGCTCGCGGCGCTGCTCGAGCCAGCGGCGAATGAACCCCGGCTCGCGCTGCGGCGGCTGGAACTGGCGTTCGAGACTGGTATAGCCTTGCGAGAAATCGTAGCCGAACGAACCGTCGCCCGGATCGGAATCTTGCAAGCGCTCGGCCTCTTGCTTGGCGGCAAAGTACAGGAACACCGCCAGCAGGATGAGCGGCAAGGGCGCGAAATCGTATTCGGCGCGCACCAGCCAGGCCACGATGCATAGCGCCAACGCGGTCAGCTTGGCAGCGCGCACCACGAGCAGCACCGCCGTCCGATAGCCGTACCGTGGCCAGAGCACCGCGCGCAGCGCACGCCCGCCATCGAGCGGAAACGCCGGCAAGGCGTTGGCGAGCGCCAGAATCCAGTTGATCCACAGCGTGCATTCGGCAACGTCGCCGACCGTTAAGGCCGCCGCGCCGGCAGGCACCGGAGGAACCAACGGGTTCAGTGCCGCCGCCAGCGACTCGGGACCTTTAAGCAACATGACCGCCGGCGCCATCGCCACGCCGATGAAGAGATTGATCATCGGCCCGGCGAGCGCCGTGATCAGCTCGATCTGCGGGTCTTGCGACACGTTGATGTGCGACAGGCCGCCGAGCGGCCATAGCAGCACCTGGTCGGCCGTCCCTCCAATCTTTCGTGCGGCAATGCAGTGCCCGAGTTCGTGGAGCAAAGCGCTGGCGAATAACACGGCCAGGCAGATGCCGCCGTAAGCGATCAGATCTTCGCGCCAACTGAAATTCAGCGCGAACAACGCAAACAGCAGAAACAGAACGTGCAGTCGAACCTGCACACCAGCCCAGCGCCCCAACGGTACGTTCCAGGAAAGCAGATCACGCATAACGGCAGAAACGTGGGGCCCGCGCGGGAACCGAAGGCAGGACACCTGTCAAAAGCCTGTTTATCGTACCATTCGGTCGCGAAAGCGGCAAATATCGAGCCGACCACGGGCGAGCGTGCCTGCGATTGCTAGAATGCACCCGCTGAACAGGTAAGCCGCTAACCCGATTCGAACCCGCCATGAGCGAGCCAACCGTCGTTTTTCAAGGTCGTCGATTCACCGTCGTTCGAAAGAACGTTCGAGCGGCGGATGGCACCGAACACGTCCATGAATCGGTGCAGCATCCCGGCGCGGTTGCCATCATTCCGATGGTTGACGACGGCCACGTGTGCCTGATTCGCAACTGCCGGCCGGCCGTAGATCAGGTGCTGCTCGAACTCCCTGCGGGAACGCTCGAGCCCGGCGAGCTGCCGATTCATACCGCGCGCCGCGAGCTTGAAGAGGAAACCGGCTACCGGGCCGAATCGATCGAGCCTTTGGGTCAGTTCTTCATGTCGCCCGGTATCTTGAACGAGCGCATGCACCTGTACCTCGCCACCGGACTACGCGCCGGGAGCACGAACCTCGACGCCGGCGAGCAGATCGAAAACGACGTCGTCACGTGGGCCGATGCGGTGGCGATGTGCCACGATGGCCGCATTCAGGACGCAAAGTCGCTGGTCGGAATCCTGCTCTACGACAGCGTTCGTTGCCGGCGGAGCTGAGCTTCGATCGCTACCGGATGCGGCAACCAATCGCCACGAGCGTTACGAACCGAACCCGACGTTGTCGAGGCTCTTTTTGCTCGAGTTGAACAACGTGCTGGTATTCGTGCCCAGCGTGGCCACCGTCGCGATGACCGCCATAAGAATCAGCGCAAGCATAAACGCATACTCGACCGCGGTTGCGGCTTCTTCGCTTTTAATTAAGCGATTGACGAAGCTCATGCGCAGATTCCCTCTCAATGTCCCGCAATACGCTGCGCACCACCATCCAAGGCGTTCGTGCGATTGGGTGATCGTCTCGGCCGAACGGCGATACGACCCCTGAGGAAACCGTAGCTCAGAACCGCCCGGCTGGCAAATGCTAGCGCAAAGCGCCGGTGGGAATGGGCTTCGACTCCCGAATTCCGGGGGGGTCGGTCGATTCCAACGGCACCTGCCATCGCACGATTCGGCTTGCCGAGGGCCCGCCCCATTTCTCGCCGGCAAAGCCCACGTCGCTGCGCACCAGCCCCGCCACCTGGACGGCATCGTCGGCCGCAGGGTGCATCCGCCCCTGCTCGTCGCACCATACGACCACCGCCGCATCGCGCGCCAGCACCGAGCCTTGCCCCATCCATTCCAGCGCGCTGAGCAACGCGCCGGGCCGGGCCGCTCCGCGAAACATTACGAGTCCCGAACCGGCCGCCGGGATGAACGCGCAATCCTTGGCCGAAATGATCAATCGTCCCGGATCGGCGGGCAGCGTTTGGCATTCGCAGATCGCCAGCGCGCTGGCATCGCGCAGGGTGAGATGCGAGGCGATGATCTCGTAGGCTTCATCGCCGCCGGGGGCATGCAGATATTCGACCAGCGCACCCGGCCCAAGGTGCAGCACGTTGGCCAGCTCGATCAGCACCGAGCCGCGCAACGGCCAGCGCACGCCGCAGCCCACCTGCTGCATCAGGCAATCGCTCAGGCGCAGTTCGCCGCGCATCAACGCGTCGTCGTCGCCGAGCATGGCGCCGTTGCTGGTCCACTCGATCGCGGCGGTCGCGTGTCCGCCGGGGGCCGCTTGCCACGAGCAACCGTGGAATTCGGCGCGGCGGTTGGCCAGCTCGATCAACGATCGCGTGTCGGGCGAAGTGGCCACGAAGTCGATATCTTTGAAACGTGTTTCGTCGGCCTCGATGCGCCAGCCCTCGGCCGGCACCCGAACGACTGCCCGGCTGCCGTGGGCGGCGCGCACCACCTGGCCGGTCTTGAGCGGCAGATTGGTCACGTCGATCGGCGCGGCCGACGACAGCACCAGCTCA
>DASZPI010000558.1:0-16002 GCA_035550355.1 Pirellulales bacterium | reverse complement strand
GAGCTACTCGGCATTGATGTCGGCCGTGATCAGCGTGATGGGCTTTGCCGGCGGCTTGACGATGTCGGCGATCAAGCGCGACCGCGGCGTGAAGGACTACGGCACGCTCGTGCAAGGGCACGGCGGCGTACTGGATCGCATCGATTCGATCTGCTTTGCCGCGCCGGTGTTCTTTCACCTGACGCGCTATTTATTCACGACCGTATAGCGCGCCTCGACCGCCGGGCGGCGACACCGCTAACGACGCATCGTGCTGCCGGGACGCGGGGCGTACACGCTGGCGGTCGACGCGTCTTCGATCGGCGCGCGCTGCCGAGCGGCGTCCGGTCGGGTCCATTGCAAGATCACGCGGCCCGATGGGTCGGCCGAAGCGACCGCCGGCGGATCGACCGGCGGTGCGCCGGTCGCTCGCCATTGCGCGGGAGTGGCTGCGGCGATCAGCGCCTCGTCCGAGGCCGCCGGCGCCGGGGCCGGATCGGCACTCTGCGCTCGCACGACCAGGTCGTTTGTCGGTCGCGAGCCGTCGGCCAGCATGCCTTCGCCGGCCGCATGTTCGGGCAGTGGCGGACTACCCTGGCGCACCCAATCGAGCCAAATGTTCTGCAACTGGCCCAGCGATGGAATGCCGTAATGGCGTTCGATCGCCGCGGCCCATTGTTCGTTGCCGAGACCGTCGTGCACAAAGCTGAGAAACTTCTTGCGGCCGCCTTGGGCGATCAGGAACGTGGCCAAGGAATGCCCTTGCGCATACAGCGGAAGAATGTCGCGCGGGTAGTCGCGCATCACGAACATCTCGCTGAAAGCGATTCCGCGGCCGGTGCGCAGAAACGTCACCAGCATTTTCTGCTGCTTGTCACGTTCGGCCTCGTGCTCCACCGTGGTGCACGCGCCTTCGTCGGCCCAGCGCGGCAGCGGGCAGCGAAAATGGCTGGCAATGATCGTATGCGTCACTTCATGCGGCAGCACCGAATCGAGCACGCGATCGAGCGGCCCCTGGATGTTCATCTGCCAACCGAACACCTCGCCGTGATCGAATACGAAGCTCGTTGCTCCGCCGGCGCCAAGCTGCGCACCAATCTCGACCGTGATCGGGCACGGTTGTGCCCAGTTCGGCATCGCTTTTCCCAGCCATTCGATGGCCAGGTCGCGGCGATAATCTTCGGCGGCGCGGCCGACTTGCTCGGCAACGGCCGGCGTGGGCGCCTGCACCACGAAATTTGCCGTGCGATAGCTGGCCCCCAGCGACGACAGTGCCCCGACAACGACAACAGCCCGCCACACGAGAGCGTCCATGCTCAATAACTCCACAGCGGTCGGAGATGGCTCGTGCGCAAGTCAATCGCATTCCTTGCGATCGGCGGGAGCGCACGGCGTGTAAAGTTTTCAAAATCTAACCACTGCGCCGAAAATCTCCTATGCCGATTTCTGAGCGCCGTCAGACGGTCGTTTCCGGCAGCTTCAATTGCCGTAGAACTGCGGCGTTTGCTTCGAGAAACGCATATTCGTCGAGCGCCGATCGATCGACCCAGCGAAACGGGCCGCGCGGTTGCGGAACGGGCGCGCGAGGCGCCGCGTCGAAAAAGTGCAACCGCACCCGACCGGTCGGGTATTCGTGCTCGACGATCGCGTAGCGCTTGCCAACGTCGATCGCGATGCCGGTTTCTTCCAGGCACTCGCGTGCCGCGGCATCTTCGGGCGATTCGTCAGGCTCGATTTTCCCGCCGGGGAATTCCCAGCGCTCGTGCCCTTCGTCGTCAACTGGGCGCGGACCAATCAACACACGGCGTTCGTGCCGCACCACAGCCACGGCAATCTCGGTGCAACGGGGCATTGCAAAACCTGAACATAACGTGCTCGAAGGCAGAGCTTTTCGACTCGCCAGCGACCAGCCTGGCCGACGTCAGGGCAAATTACAACGGCCCATCCCCGCACAATCAATCGCGGGCCGATGGAATAAGGTCTCCGAGCCTCACGAGTTCGGGCGAGTTTTTGCCGCCCTGGCCGCGGCATCGAATGTGCGAAAAGGTTGCTCAGAAATCGAACCCCGTGGCCGCTACATCCCTCGGCCTGGGAAGAAGGCGGACGAGCAATTTAACGCAGGTTTTCTTCACAGGAGAGTGCAGATGCGACGGCTCATCGGATCAGGCTTTGTAACGGCGACACTGCTGTCGCTGGGGGCGATGTGTTTTGCCCAGGCGGGCGGTGGCGGTGCCGGCGGTGGTGCCGGAGCAGGCGGCGCAGGGGCCGGAGCAGGCGCTGGCGGCGGCATGGGCGCGGGATCGGGCGCGAGTGGCTCGGCGGGCGGCTTCGGCGCCGGCGCCAGTGGCGGAATGAACGGCGGCATGGGCGGCAGCGGACTCGGCGGCTACTCGGGCAACATGGGAACCGGCGGCTACGGCTTCGGTTCGGGCCAAAACACGCAGGCATCGAACCCCACCGGCGGATCGAATTATGGTTCCGGGTCGATGGGCGGCTTCGGCAGCGGCTATGGCGGATCGAACTTTGGTAACAATACGTCGGGCACTTTTGGCAGCTCGCCGGGTACCAGTCATGGCGGGTTCGGCTCGGGTTACAACACCGGCTCGGGCACCGGCGGCTACGGCGGCTACATGGGTTCGGGCAACATGGGAGCGTCCGGCGGCTACGGCGCCAACGGGCAATCGGGCGCGTCGCGCTCGTCGCAGTATGGCACCGGCGGCAGCGGCCAATCGGGCAGCAGCTTCGGCACGAACAATCAGTTCGGCGGCGGCCTCGGCACGGGACAGAACGGCTACGGTAGCCCGCAAGGAACCGGCCTGAGCGGCTCGAACCAAACCAACGGCTTGGGCTCGCAGCAAAGTCAATTTGTCAGCCCACAGGGCACCGGTCAGTACAGCACCGGCCAGCCCTTCGGATCGACAGCCGGGGCCAACGGCGGCTCGAGCTACAACCGCGGCAGCTATGGTGGCTCGAATTTCGGCAGCGGCACGCACAACGCGTTCGGCGGCAACGGCGGCATGAGTGGCACGGGCGCGAGCGGCAGTTCGCTAGGTGGCACCGGCTACGGCAGCGGCCATTCGCACTTCGGCAGCAGCTCGAACGGCAACTTCGGACAAACCGGTTCGAGCATGCCGTATGGCTATTACGGCCAAGGCTATGGCACCGCCAGCGGCGTCGCGAACGGCGGCTATGGCACGTCGAACTACGGTAACGGCGGCAGCCAGTTCGGCTCGGGCCAAAATTCAGGTTCGAGCTCGGGCTTCGGTGGCAGCTCGTCGTCGACCGGCGGCGGCACCAGCGGCGCAGGATCGAGCGGCGCGGGCGGTTCGAGCGGTTCGTGATCGATCGAAACCAGCCACAGGCGGACCGGGTTTGTTCGCAGCAGTTTGTCGTCTTCGGCCGGTGGCCTCCCACAGCGGCGGCCGCCGGTCGGAATTCGCACCTTTTTTTTGTAATGCTGAGGAGTCGAAAACATGAAAAGAACGATGATCTTCGCCGGCATCCAATCGTTGGCGCTGGTGGGCTTGCTGACAGGCTCACTCGCATTGGCCCAACAATCGAGCAGCTCCGACGATCGCCGCAACAGCTCGAGCGATCGGGCATCGCAGTCGGATGCCAACGATGACGACGACACGAATTATCAGTCGGACCAGGCCGACAAGAAGAATCGCAGCCGCAACTCGGCGAACACGTCGTCGAGCGACCGATCCAGTCGTGACGATAGCTCGGGCCGTCAATCTTCAGACACCCGCACCTCCAGCAGCCAAGCCAACCAGTCGAACAACCATTCCCAAGACCAACAACGCAACGCCGCCAACCAAACCTGGTCGAACAACCAATCGAACCAGCCGAACCAGCAGGATTGGCAACAAAACAATCAGAACTGGCAGCATCAACAAGCCTCGCAGCAAGGCTGGCAACAGAACCAGCAGCAGCCGTGGCAGCAAAACCAGCAAGGCCAACCGGGCCAACAAGCCTGGCCACAGTCAGCTCAGCAAGGCTGGCCGCATCAGCAGGCCTACCAACAGCCGCAGTCGCACCAGCAGCCGCACCAGCAGCCGAACCAGCAAGGCTGGGCCCAGCAACAACAGCCTTGGAACCAGCAGCAGTACGCCAATCACACCTACAGCCAACAGCCCAACTGGAATCAAGAACAGCAGCAACATCAGCCGCAATCGAACCACGGCTACAGCGCCGGTTCGCAAGATCCGCGGATGCAGCAATTCCAACAGCAGCCGTTTTCCAATAATCACCCAGGCCAATACGACCAAGGCCAGTTCAACCAGCAGGGCGCCTGGCAAGGTCAGAACCAAGGCCAGGGCGGCCTGGGCGTCACGCTCGCTGCGCATGCGACGCACGGTGTCGTGGTGACCGGCGTCAGCGATCACAGCGCCGCGGCCTCGGCCGGTCTGCAACCGGGCGACCAAATCGTGTCCGTCAACGGACAACACATCTATTCGAATCAGGATCTGTTGCGCGCCATCCATACCGCAAATCCGCAACAAGGCCCCTTGAATTTGGTCGCGGTACGCAACGGTCAAACTCGGAACCTGCTAGCCAATCTGGTTCCAAACCATGCCATGGGTTGGATCGGCCAGAACGGTCAGCCCTTTGCCGCCAACGGCGGTTTTGTACGCGAACGACCGGCGCTCGGCGTGACGCTGCACCAGAACGGACCGAACGACGTTCGCATCTCGAGCGTCTTCCCCGGCAGCCCGGCCCAACAGGCTGGCTTGCAACCGGGCGATCGCATTGTGGCGATCGGTCAGCAGCACGTTCAGCAGACCGACGACGTGATCAACCAAATCGCCCAGGCGCATCCCGATCAGCGCTTGCCGATCCAGGTCGATCGCAATGGTCAACAGGGCACGGTCTGGACCGTGCCACAAGAGGCCGACCAAGGGTTCCAAAACCAGCAGGGCGTGAACCGCTAGTCGGCGTTTAGCGGCGACTTCGGTCGCCGCGAGCCCCGACGTCGAAAGTTTTGCCTACGCAACGGCGTCCCTCGGATCGAACGATCGGGGGGACGCCGGTTTTTTTTGCGCCCCGGGAGCTTCGTTATTTTTTTCTTGTCGGCGCGACCGGCAACTGGCCAGTGATCGGGTTCACAAACTGGTCGTTGAGGCTGGGAGTCTTGATTCCCAACTTATCGCCGCGCGTTTTCAGCGCGTACTGAAAGTACTGCAGTTGGCGCGACGGACGTTTGCTGGCCCAGATGAACGTGCTGTCGACCAGCGATCGCGGCATCTCGCCCAACTCGACCAACAGCACAACTTGCTTGATGTAGTCGAATTCGACCGGCCGCCGCGCGCGTAGTCCCTTTTCCAACTGCGTCTTCAGGTCGAGCCCCGGTGCGGTGTTGACGCCCACGGCCGGCGGATCGGCGCCCCGCAACGGCCGATCTAGCCCCACGGCTAGTGCGACAAGGACCAACCAGCAGACGTAGCAGCGCATGGCGACTCTCGCATCGAAAACAGGTAGCGCGGACGAGATCGTTCGGCGGGCGACTCAGGCGGGGTGGTGCTTGTATCGAAAATCGCTCGCCAAGGCAAGCCGGCTCCGCAGGCCGGGCACCACGTTGCCGGTTTCCGTCGGCGGACGCTACCATAAGAATGCTGCCGTCAAACTTGCGCATCCGCGCCGACACGCCAAAAAACAGCTCGCA
Source organism: Pirellulales bacterium (assembly GCA_035550355.1). GTDB lineage: Bacteria > Planctomycetota > Planctomycetia > Pirellulales > PNKZ01 > DATAXP01. Next base: position 10,358 of record DASZPI010000558.1, on the reverse strand, counting down.
ATGATCCACCGGGTTCCCTTGTCCTGGGCGATTCTCAGCATCACCGCCGCGGGTATTTTCGGTCGGGCGTCGGTCGGCAGCGCGGCCGACCCCAGTTCGCAAGCCGTTCACGGTCGCAGCGACGAAGTTTCCCGGCTGCTCGTCGACTTGAATGCCGATGAGTACGAGACACGCCGGCATGCGTTCGATGATCTGCGCCGCCTCGGCGAACAAACCAAGCTGCAGCCTCGGCTAGCCCACGCCTACGCACGGCTGCTGACCAGTCCCGACACGTCGCTCGAGGTGCGCGAGGCCATCGGTGTGCTGCTGGCAGCATTGCCGGCGTCGGTCAAGACCGCCGAACCGGCCGATCGGCCGACCGCGGCCGACGTTGAAACCGAATCGGCCGCGTTGCTCGACATGCTCGGCGACAGCCGCTACAGCGCCCGTGCCGCGGCCGCGGTGCAGCTCGAAGCGCTCGCGGCTCAAGAAAGCCATGCGGTTTCGATTCTTGTGGAAGTAAAGCGTCGGCTGGCCGAGTCGGCGCTCGATTCGCAAACGCGCCGCCAGCTCGAAGCGATTTACGAGCGCGCTCGTGGAACGTGGCTGCTCGCCAGTCCGCCGGTGCCATTGCCGGCAAAGCCCACCGAGGACGACGTGCGCCACTGGATTGCCGACTATGTGCGGGGCGCGTTCGATGCGTCATCGGCGGCGGTCGTGGCGCAGCGCCGCAGTGCCGAACGCGAGCTGCTCGATGCCTTGGCGCAAGACGACCTCGCGCCGTTGGTCGATCGTCTCCTCCGCGAGCGCCTGGCCGACGCAACCCTTCAGCCGCCGGTTCGCAACGAGCTCGAGTCGCTCGATAGCTGGATGCATCCGGCCATGGTGGCCGAGTACTGGATTCTCGGTCGACACACGCACATTCAACATTTGCTGATCGGCGTGCCCAACCAACCTGCCGGGGCCGAGCGTCCCAGCCTGTTCGATCGCTGCGACGACCGGGTGGCCCACTGCGCGAGCGGCAATTCGCTTTCGACCGGCGATTATCCGGTCGGCGTATTTATTCCGCATCCGAAGCATGCCGACGCACAATTCCATCTGATCAACCTGCCAACGCCGCGCCGCCGGATGGCCTACGAGTACCTGGCCAAGACCGACACCGCGCGGCGGCTTTCCGAGATCAGCCGACGCACCGTGGAACGGCTGCTCGCCACTCCCCGCAGCTTGGAGGAGCGCGAAATCGTGATGCTGCGCTCGCTCGATGCGACTGTCGTTTCGCGATTTGCCGGCCAGTATTTGCTCGCCGTCGACGACCAGCGCCAAGCGGGCGACGAAAATCGGCACGCGGTCAGCCGCCATGCCCTGGTAGCCTTGGTGCTCGCGCAACACGGAACGCACGAGGCGCTTGCCGATTTGGCAAAAGCAGTCGCTGCGAAACGGTTCCTGCCCACGCCAAGCGATCCCGACGGGGCCGTTGCCTGGATTGCTGCCCTAGCGATCGTGCATCGCGATCGCTGGTCGGGCGCCGACGATTGGCTGGTCGCACAGCTCGGCAACCGACGCGTGCTCCTCCCCGGAGACCGCCACACCACCGTCGCCGCCGCCGCAGCCGGCATGTTGCTGGCGCGGCACGAAGTGGCGCCGGCATCGTTCGGGCTTGAAATCGACGACGACCCCCGGCTGCAAGTGGGAATCCGCGACGCGCTGGTCGATCCCGCCAGCCTCGGCTTCCTGCCGCAGCGCGAGAACGAATTGCTCGACACCTTGGACTGGCCTGCGTATCGATGGACAGGCGAGCCGCGGTCGGAGGATGTGCTCGGCTGGTGGCACGAGCGGCAACAAAATTATAAGCCCAATGCTGCGGCTCGTACGGTCCCGTGATATTTTTGAGCACCGCTATTCGCCATCGCGAGCCGAACATGCCGTGTTCTCACATCGGTGCGTTGATTGTCGTTGCCCTGTCGGTAGGCCTCGCCGCGGGCGATGCCTTAGCCGCCGGGCCACGGCCATCGAGCGCTCCCTGGTCGTTTCGCAAACTGGTCAACCCGCCGGTGCCCGCCGTAAGCGACGAAGCCTGGCCGCGCAACGACGTCGATCGCTTCGTCCTGGCGCGGCTCGATGCCGAAGGGATCAAGCCGAACTCCGCGGCCGACCGCTACACGCTGATTCGCCGCCTGGCGTTCGACCTGACGGGCTTGCCGCCCACGGCGGAACAAATTGATTCGTACCTTGCCGATCGCGCCGGCGACGACGAGGCCACGGCGCGCGTGGTCGACCAGTTCCTCGCCTCGCCGCGGTTCGGCGAGCGCTGGGCGCGGCATTGGCTCGACGTCGTGCGCTACGCCGACAGCACCGGTCGAACCTGGAACGCGCCGTTCACTTACGCCTGGCGATATCGCGAATGGGTGATTGACGCGCTGAATGCCGACAAGCCCTACGATCGCTTTATCGTCGAGCAAATTGCCGGCGATCTGCTGCCTGCAAAGACGATCGACGAACGCCGCGCGAACCTGGTGGCCACGGGGCTGTTGGCATTGGGCGCACACGACCTGGGCAATCTGAATCACGAGCAGTTCGTGATGGACGTCATCGACGACCAAATCGACGTCACCTCACGGGCGATCCTCGGATTAACGATCAGTTGCGCTCGTTGTCACGATCATAAGTACGACCCGATCTCGATGCGCGATTATTACGCGCTGGCCGGCGTGTTTTATAGCACGCGCATGTTTCCGGGCGTCTCGTATCACGGCCAAGGCAATGGGTACGTCGATCACGAACAGCTCATCCTGCTGCCAATCGCCAAGGGCGGACGCGCGGCCGTGCCGACCATCGTCGCGGGCATCCATTCGATGCAGGACTACCAGGATGCATGGCGGACAGGCGAGCGGACGATTCACTTCACCACCGACGCGAACCTTGCCATGGGCGTGGGCGAAGGCGAAATCGCCGACTGCGCGCTGCGCATCAAGGGCGATCCCTACGATCGCGACGCCGCGCCGCCGCGCGGCAGCTTGCAGATCGCCGGTCTGCCGCGGCCCACGTTGCCGCCAAGGCAGTCGAGCGGCCGCCTGGAGCTGGCCCGCTGGCTCACTGCGTCGGCGAACCCGCTCACCCCACGCGTGATGGCCAACCGAGTGTGGCTGCATCTCCTGGGGCGCGGCCTGGTCGAGACGCCCGACGACTTCGGTTCGACCAGCGAGCCTCCTTCGCATCCGGAACTGCTCGATCACCTGGCGAGCGAGTTCGTCCGCAACGGTTGGTCGATCAAGCGGCTGATCCGCACGATCGTGCTCAGCCGCACCTACCGGCTGTCCAGCGCCACCGCGTCGTTGGCCAAGCTCGATGACGGCCCGCTCGTCAAAGATCCTGACAATCGTCTGTACTGGCGCGCCGATTTGCGCCGCCTGCAGATCGAGCCGCTGCGCGATAGCCTGCTCGCGGCGGCGGGCGAACTGACCACCGAGCGACCGGCGGGCATTCAAGTCGCTGGCATCGGCGGCAAGAGCATCAAGAGCGTTGCCCACAGCTTGCTCGACCTCGATTCGCCGTATCGCAGCGTGTATTTGCCGGTGCTGCGGTCGCACGTGCCAGAGACGTACAGCACGTTCGACTTTCCCGACCCGTGCCAAATCATCGGCCGGCGCGAAGTGACCACGGTCGCTCCGCAGGCTCTGTTCTTCATGAACAGCCGGTTCGTCACCGGTTGCGCCGAAACGACTGCCGAATTGCTATTGCGCGCGCCGCTCGCGACGAATGCTGCACGCATTGATTGGCTGTACCGGCGTTTGTTGGCTCGTCCACCGTCGAGCGACGAGCAAGCCGACGCGCTGGCGTTTCTCGAGCAAATCGCGTCCAATCCGTCGTCGTCGCAATCGCCGGTCGAGAGTTGGACAACGGTTGTTCAAGCGCTGATGGCCTCGGCCGAGTTCCGCTACATCCGTTGAGTGCGTGGAGTAAACATCGCATGTCGGCACTGCAAATCGCCGCGCCTGTCCCAAGTCGTCGTGCCTTGTTGCAAAGCGCCGCCACCGGCTTCGGTTGGCTGGCGCTGCAAGCCTTGGCGGCCAGGCCGACCGCGGCTGCCGACACGGCCTACCGCAGTCCGCTGGCGCCGAAGGAGCCGCATTTCGAGCCAACCGCCAAGCGCGTGATCTTTCTGTTCATGGCCGGCGGGCCCAGCCATCTCGACACGTTCGATTGGAAACCCGAGCTCGCTCGGTTCACCGGCGGTCGCAGCCAGCATTTGGGCTCGCGGTTCAAATTTCATCCCGCCGGCCAAAGCGGAATCATGATCTCGGAAGCCTTTCCGCAACTAGCCAAGCAAGCCGATACGCTGTGCCTGCTCAACGGTGTGCAGACGAACAACCCTGGGCATCAGCAAGCCACCGTGGCCCTGCACACCGGCAGCGAAAACTTCGTTCGGCCGTCGTTGGGCGCCTGGGTGACGTACGGCCTCGGCAGCGTCGCCGACGATCTACCGGGGTTCATCACGGTCGATCCGATCAATGACCTGGGCGGAGCCATGAACTACGGGTCGGCATTTTTGCCAGCCACGTACCAAGGCACCCGGCTTGGGCGCGGCAGCGGCAGCGTGCCGAACCTTTCCAACCGACGCCTCGAACCGCAGGCGCAGCGGCAGCAGCTCGATTACATCGAACGCCTCAACCGCCGCACGCTCACCGACGTTCCGGGCAATCCCGAGTTGGAAGGGCTGATCGAGTCGTACGAGCTGGCGTATAAGATGCAAACCTCGGTGCCGCTGGCGCTCGATTTGGACCAGGAACCCGACCATATCCAAGCGCTCTACGGTCTCGATGAATCGGCAACCGAGGCGTTCGGGACGCAATGCTTGATGGCCCGCCGGCTCGCCGAAAAAGGGGTGCGATTCATTCAGCTCACCAGCCAAGGTTGGGATCATCACAACAATCTTCGCGAACATCTGGGCGACCGCGCGGCGTCGATCGACAAACCGATCGCGGGATTGATCGCCGATCTTCGCCAACGCGGCATGCTCGACGAGACGTTGATCGTTTGGGGAGGCGAGTTCGGCCGCACCGCGCGCGACGACAAAGGCGACGGCAACGGCCGCGGACACCAGGCCAAGGGCTACACCATGTGGATGGCCGGCGGCGGCGTGCGCGGCGGCATGCGCTACGGCGCGACCGACGAACTGGGCGAACGCGCCGTCGAAGGAGTGATCGATACGCACGATCTGCATGCGACGATCTTGTACTTGTTGGGGCTCGACCACGAGGCGCTCACGTTCCGCTACGCGGGCCGCGATTTTCGCTTGACCGACACCAAAGGTCGCGTCCACCAAGAGATCCTGGCGTAGGCGGCCTCGGGCGAATCCGTAATGAGCGCAGGCCCCAGCATCGAGCGTCGTCGCCGAATCGCCGTCATCGGCGGCGGCATCAGCGGACTGGCGGCGGCGCATCGACTAGTCGAGCTCGATCCGCGCCTGGAGCTGACGTTGTTCGAAGCCAGCGATCGGCTCGGCGGCGTGTTGCAGACCGAGCGCCGCGACGGCTACCTGATCGAACGCAGCGCCGACAACTTCATCACCAACGTCCCCTGGGCAATCGACCTGTGTCGCCGGCTGGGCCTGAGCGACGATCTGCTTCCCACGCGCGCTGCCGATCGCCGGGCGTTCGTCGTCCGCCGGGGTCGGCTGTATCCGGTGCCCGAAGGCTTCACGCTCATGGCGCCGACCCGGATCGCGCCGCTGGTGACGACGCCCTTGTTGAGCGTGCGCGGCAAGCTGAGGCTGCTGGCCGAAGCGCTCGTGCCGCGCCGGCCCGATGCCGGGACCGACGAAAGCCTGGCATCCTTCGTAACACGCCGATTCGGTCGCGAGACGTTCCAGCGTCTGGTGCAGCCGTTGGTCGGCGGCATCTACACGGCCGACGCCGAGCAGTTGAGCCTCGCGGCTACGCTGCCGCGCTTTCTCGAAATGGAACGCGAACACGGCAGCCTGATCCGCGCGATGCTCCGCCAGCGCAAGAGTCGCTCGGCCAGCGGTGCCGGTGAAAGCGGCGCGCGCTACAGCCTGTTCACCGCCCCGCGCGAAGGAATGTCGATGCTGATCGACGCGCTCGTTGCCCGTCTGCCTGCCGCCACGGCGCGATGCAACACCCCGGTTGCCGAACTGGGCTTAGTCGAAGGGCGATGGTCGATTGCCGGCGCGGTCGAGTTGTTCGATGCCGTGATCCTCGCGACTCCCGCACCGGTCGCTGCGCGGCAACTGGCGGCCGTTGCACCCGAGTTGTCGACCGAGCTGGCTCAGATCGCGTATGCCGGCAGCGCGGTCGTGGTGCTTGGCTATCGCCAGGAGCAGTTCGCTCGGCCGCTCGCAGGGTTTGGCTTTGTCGTTCCCGAGATTGAACGCCGCGACATCCTGGCGGTCAGCTACAGCAGCCAGAAATACGAGGGACGCGCCCCTGAGGGTCGCGCGCTGCTGCGTGTGTTCATCGGTGGCGCGACGCGTCCGGAGCTGATCGATCGGCCCGACCACGAACTACAGCGCATCGCCGAGCGCGAACTGGGCGAGTTGTTGGGCGTCCGCGGCGCGCCCGAATTGGTCGAAGTCGTTCGCTGGCACGGCGCGATGCCGCAGTACCATCTGGGGCACATCGAACGCCTGGCCCGGATCCAGCGCCTGGCCGCGGCGCTGCCCGGTCTTGCTTTGGCTGGCAATGCCTACCAAGGTGTCGGAATTCCACACTGTGTGCACAGCGGCGAGGCTGCCGCGGAACGGATGGCGAGATGGTGAAATCTGGTTTCGCGGTATCGCTGGCCATGCTCGCGCTTTGCGGGCCGACGCACGGCGCCGAGCTGTCGATCGCGCGCGAACAGGCGATCGCGGCCATGCGCCCGTACGATGGCAAAGCGCACCCCGGCATCGATCGCTCGACGCTCGTCGGCAAGGTGATGTGCGGCTATCAAGGCTGGTTCTGCTGTCCGGGCGACGGCTCGGGCCTGGGGTGGAAGCATTATGGCCGGCATCGACAGTTCGAACCGGGCTCGTGCACGATCGATCTGTGGCCTGATGTCTCGGAACTCAGCGAGTCGGAAAAATTTGCCACCCCATTTCGCCACGCCGACGGCCGCACAGCGTATGTGTACAGCGCGCACACACGGGCGACGGTGCTGCGCCACTTTCGCTGGATGCGCGACTACGGCATCGATGGCGTGTTCGTGCAGCGATTTGCGGTTTCGACCGTCGATGGCGCCGATCTCAATCACTGCAACACGGTCCTGTCGCACTGCCGCGAAGGGGCCAACGCCGAAGGCCGCGCTTATGCCGTGATGTACGACTTGTCGGGGCTCGGCGCGGGGAAGATCGAACAAGTCGTCGACGATTGGAAATTGCTGGTCGACCGCATGCGCATCGGCCGCGACGCGCGCGACGCAGCCTGCTTGCATCATCGCGGCAAGCCGGTGGTCGCGGTGTGGGGCATCGGCTTCAACGACGGCCGCAAGTATACGCTGGACGACTGCCAACGGTTGATCGACTTCCTGGCCAACGACCGCACCTACGGCGGATTTTGCGTGATGCTCGGACTGCCGACCGGATGGCGGACGCTCGATCGCGACGCCGTCAGCGACCCGCAACTGCATGCGATCGTGGCCGCGGCCGAGGTCGTGAGCCCGTGGACCGTGGGGCGCTACGGCATGAAAGAAGTCGCGCGTCAGGCCGAGCGTCACTGGCAGCCCGACCTGGCATGGTGCCGCGCGCATGGCAAGGATTACCTGCCGGTGGTCTTTCCCGGGTTCAGTTGGCATAACATGAAACCCGAGTCGCCGTCGGATCAAATCCCGCGGCTCCAAGGGAACTTTCTCTGGCGGCAGTATGTCGAACTGAAGCAGGCGGGCGCCACGATGGTTTACCAGGCGATGTTCGACGAAATGGACGAGGCGACGGCGATCTTCAAATGCACGAACGATCCGCCCACAGGCGCCAGCAAGTTTGTCACGTACGAAGGGCTGCCGAGCGATCATTACTTGTGGCTTACGGGGATCGCAGGCAGAATGTTGCGCGGCGAGATACCGGCAACCGCCGCCCCGCCGGCACGAAACTAATTCCCAGGAGACGCCAGCATGCGAACCGCGATTTGGGCCCGATGGTTTCTCGTAGCGTTGCTCGCATTGGTCGCGGGGCCAGCGCTGGACGTGTCTCGCAGCCTGGCCGACATTCCTCCCGGTAACGGCGGTCGACGGCCGCGCCCCGTACCAACACCTCCGGCGGCCGACGAGCAGGGGGTCGAAAGCACGCTCACGCTGCGGCTGAACCCGGAGCTCGACGAGCCGACGCTCATTCTTCCGCCAACTTTGGTCCGGTCGTTGGCCCTGGGCGAAGACGACGAGAACAAAACATCCGATGCCGGCTCGCGTCGGACGATGGTGGCGGGCATCGCGCTGAGTTTATCGCTCGCCTCGCTAGTCTTCGTGCGGCGCGGAAGCCGCGCCACGAAAATCGCCAGCGCCGTGGTGGTCGTGTCGATCGCGTCGGTATTGGCGGCGGTCGCGATGGCCGACATCGCCCTTCCGAAACGCAAAGCGGTCCCGCTGCGCGTGGTGGTCGATCCGGAAGCGGAAGGCGTGCAACTGATCCTGAACGATCAGCGCATCAAGTTGCCGCAATAACTCGCCATGGCAACCGCGTCGATCGATGTGCAAGTCGAAACTCCGCGCGTGGCAATCGGCAGCGTTGCCGCGGCGGCGACGCTGTCGACGGCGATGCTGTCGACGGCAATCGTCGCTTGCTTGCTTGCCGGCTACTTTCCGCTGGTGTTCTCGATCGTGACGGTCTTTTTGTTTGCCGGACCGCACAACTGGATGGAAGCGCGATATCTGCTCGCGCGCATGCCGGCACGCTGGGGTCGGTTGCGGCCCTATTTTTTGCTTGGCACGATCGGCGTGCCGATGTTGGTCGCTATTTACGCCGCGCTGCCGTGGATGGCGGATGCCGGTAACTGGACCGACGATGCGTGGCTGTCGGCGTTGGCCGCCTGGAACTCGGCCGTAATTGCTTGGGTCACGCTGCTCGTGGTGCTGCGCAGCCGGCAGGCGCCGCGCCGCGATTGGGCCGCCGCGGTGCCAACGGCATTCATGCTGATCACGGCGACCTGGCTGTGGCCGCTGCAATTCGGGCTGGCGCTCGTGTACGTGCATCCGCTGATGGCGTTGTGGTTTTTGGATCGCGAGCTTGGTCGGCAGCACTCGGCGTTGCGCTCGACCTATCGCCGCTGCCTGTGGGTGGTGCCGCTGTTGGTGGGCGTGCTCTGGTGGCGATTGGCCGACGCCCCGGCGCTGGCCAGCGATGCCGGTCTGGCGGCGCGGATCACCGAGCACGCCGGTGCGACGATCCTCGGTGGCGTGAGCAGTCACTTGTTAGTCGCCACGCACACGTTTCTCGAAATGCTGCACTACGGCGTGTGGCTGGTGGCGATTCCGCTGGTTAGCTTCGCGGCTGCTCCTTGGCAGGTCCGAACGTTGCCGTTGGCGCGGCGTGGTCGCGCGTGGCGGTGGGCGATTGGCGGTGTGTTGGTCATCGGCGCGATGCTGGTCCTGGGATTCTGGGCCGGTTTCATTGCCGACTATCCGGCGACGCGCGACCTGTACTTCACCGTGGCCATGTTGCACGTATTGGCCGAAGTGCCCTTTCTGCTCCGCCTGCTATAAGCGCAACGATGGGCGACATCGAGATCGCGGCGCTGTGGCGCTTTTTGCCGGTTGGTTATGCGCTGACCGTCGCCATCGAGTTGCCCATACTGCTCGTCGCTTTGTCGCCGCAGCACTCGTGGCCGCGGCGCTTGGCGGCGGGGTTCTGGCTCACGGCCGTGACCTATCCGATGGTGGTGCTCGTGCTGCCGGTGCTGATGGCGCAGTATTCGCGCGTCGCCTACCTGGCAGTGGCCGAAACCTTCGCGCCGGCCGCGGAGTGCGCGCTGTTCTGGTGGGCGTTTGGCGGCGGAGAACCAGGCGGCTGGCGATGGCGCGATTTTGCCGCGATCGTCGCCGCGAATCTCGCTTCGTTCGCGATGGGCGAGTGGCTGCACCGGTACGCGGCAATCTAGCGTGATCGCCGCATTGCACGCGCCGTACGTGCTACGAAGGCTGCGAGCGCTCGCCGTTCAACAGGTCGATCAACTGCCGCAAGCGGCCGAGGCTGCGCCGATTGAAGCGGAGCACCAGGCGTGGCAGCGCGAGGATCGTGGGATCATCGCGTTCCTCGGGCAACGCATCGCTGACGCTGAATTTGCCCTCGACCAAGATATCGCTGAACGTGGCGTTGATCTGGTCCAGCAACGCGGCATCGGGGGCTCGTTGCAGGCGCAGCAGCAGTTTGTTGCGCACGTAGCGCATGCTGTGAT
>DASZPI010000557.1:0-3004 GCA_035550355.1 Pirellulales bacterium | reverse complement strand
GGTGCGGCTGGCCACGTCGATGTTCCCCTTGTACAGGCTGAGCGTCACCTCGCCGGTCACCGGCTTCTGCGCCTCGCGAATGAACGCCAAGAGCGCGTCGAACTTCGCAGCGTACCAGAAACCGTAGTACACCAGCTCGGCAACCTCGGGCGACAGCCGATCGCGCAGATGCACCAGGTCGCGGTCGAGCGTGAGCTGCTCGAGGTAGCGATGCGCCGCGTACAGGATCGTCATTCCCGGCGCTTCGTACACGCCGCGGCTCTTCATGCCCACGAAACGGTTCTCGACCACGTCGATGCGGCCGATGCCGTTGCGGCCGCCGATCTTGTTCAATTCGAGCACGACACCCAAGGCGCTGAGCTTCTTGCCGTTGACGGAAATGGGTATGCCGTGCTCGAAGCCGATCGTCACCTGCTCCGGCTTGTCGGGCGCTGCTTTCGGCGACACCGTCATGCCGAAGTCAACCAGCTCCACGCCGTTGACGGTCAGATCTTCGAGCTTGCCGGCTTCGTAGCTGATGTGCAGGCAGTTCTCGTCGCTGCTGTACGGTTTGGCGGCGCTGGCTTTCACCGGAATCTTTTTGGCTTCGCAATAGGCGATGAGCTCTTTGCGCCCCGGAAACTGCTGGCGGAATTTCTCGATCCGCCACGGCGCGATCACCTTCACCGCGGGCTCGAGCGCCTCGGCCGCCAGTTGAAAGCGGCATTGATCGTTTCCCTTGCCGGTCGCGCCGTGGGCATAGGCATCGGCACCCACTTCACGCGCCACTTGCAGGCAGGCCTTCGAGATCAGCGGCCGGGCGATGCTGGTGCCCAGCAGATACATGCCTTCGTACCTGGCTTGCCATTGCAGCACGGGAAATGCGAAATCGCGACACAGTTCTTCCTGCACGTCGACGATCCGCGCGCTTTTGGCGCCGCATTGCTTGGCCTTGGCCAGAATCGCCTCGCGATCCTCGCACGGCTGGCCGAGGTGCACGTACACGGCGTGGCAGTCGTAGCCTTCGTCCTGCAACCAGCCAAGAATGACCGAAGTATCAAGGCCGCCAGAATACGCGAGCACGCAGCTAGACATGGCAAAAAATGCAGGATGCGGATTGATGAATCAAGAAGCCCGAATGATACGCGCTCCGTGCAGGCCATGAAAGTAGGGCACGCGGGAGAGCGCCGGACGAGTTAGCTTTCCGCGCCCACTTCATGCACGCGGACCATGTTGTGGCCGCGGCTGGCCAGGCCCACGCCGGCAACCAGCACCACATGGCTGCCCACCGGCAGGCAGTCGCGTGCTTCGCCCCAACGTTCGACGAATTGCAGCAAGTCGTGTGAGTCGGTCGTCGGCGCGCCGACCAGCGGCGTCACGCCCCAGTACAGGCACATTTGCCGCAGCACCTCGGGCCGGTCGCTGACGCCGATGATCGGCACCAGGTTGCGCCGCTTGGCGACCGACAAGGCCGTCGCGCCGCTGTGGCTGACCACGACAATCAGCTTGGCCTTCAGCTCTTTGGCGATACTGCACGCCCCTTGCACGACCGCTTGCGTGATCTTCTTCAAATCCTCGGGCAACACGACGGGGGGCGGCGCCGCCGGGTGACCTTCCAAGAGCGGCTCGGTCGCCAAGGCAATGCGGTTCATCATCTCGACCGCTTGCACCGGATACTCGCCGACGGCCGTCTCGCCCGAGAGCATCGTGGCATCGCAGCCGTCGAGAATGGCGTTGGCCACGTCGGTCACTTCGGCACGCGTCGGCTGTCGCGAGTGCTGCATGCTGTCGAGCATTTGGGTCGCGATGATCACCGGCCGATCGTATTGGTTGCACGTGGCTACGATCTTTTTCTGCACACCCGGCATGCTGGCCACGTCGATCTCGACCCCCAAGTCGCCGCGGGCCACCATAATGCCGTCGGCCGCCTGCACGATCTCGGTCAATTGATCGATTGCTTCCTGCTTTTCGATTTTGGCGATCACCTTGGCCATGCTGTTGTGATATCGCAGCAGCCATTTGAGCTCGGTGACCTCTTTGGGTGAGCGCACGAAGCTGAGGCTGACGAAATCGGCGCCGTGTTCGGCAGCCCACACCGCGTGCCGCTGATCGACTTCGCTCATCGCCGGCAGGCTGATCTTGGCTCCGGGCAGGTTCACGCCCTGGCGGCTACGGATCTGGCCCCCTTGCACGACGGTGCAGGTGATCGAGCGTGCCGAGCGCTCGATAACATCCATGCGCACGGTGCCGTCGACCAGCATCACCCGATCGCCGACCGACAGCTCCGAGATCAGCGCCGGATAGGTCGTCGTCAGTTCGTCGGGCGCTTGGCTGCTCTCGCCGGGGACGAAGCGAAACTTGGCCCCGGCGGGACAATCGACCTGGCCGCCGGGCAATTCGCCGAGGCGGATCTTCGGCCCCGGCAGGTCGACAAGCACACCGACCGGCCGCGACTTTTGCTCGGCCAACCGACGAATGCGCGTCAGCACCAGCTCGTGCTGTTCGGCCTCGCCGTGGGCCATGTTCAGCCGAAACACGTCGACCCCCGCATCGATCAGCGAGGATAACTGTGATTCTTCACTGCAGGCTGGGCCTACCGTGGCGACAATCTTATTGCGTGCGTGCTGGGCTGTAGGACAAACGATGCTCACGACACCTCGCTTGCAAAAACCTTTCCTCCCCCCGGCTCGCGACGACAAATTTAGCAGACATTCCCAAGGCGAGCTATGCTGTCGATTTCGACAGCCATTGCCAAAGCTGGCACGGTGTTTTTCTTGTTAGGGCTACCTGGTTCGATGTCGCATGCCCCTGCCGGTCGGAGGTTGAGCCGCCAAATCCTGGCCATGGCGCTGGGCGCAGGCTTGGCGATCGTCGCAACCGCGGCGGTGCTCATGGTCTGGATGCGCAACCCGGTGCCGATGCTCACCGTCGATGCTCTCGACGCTGCCGAACGCCGCTGGCGCGCTGCCCAACTGCGCGATTACGATCTCGACGTCGAGATTCGCGGTCGGCAGCCGGGGATCGT
>DASZPI010000556.1:0-1510 GCA_035550355.1 Pirellulales bacterium | reverse complement strand
CACCTCCCACGACCGATCGGCTTCGACCCGCGCGGTGCGCTGCGGAGCAAGAATTCCCAGCGGGCACATTACCGAATCGGTCGTCGCAGGCATGGCGTTCTCGCAGCCAGCGGCGTCCCAGCACTCAAAACAGCCATACTGCTGCTGGGTGATCGCGGACTCGATTTCGAGTTTGCCGGCCGCCTCGCTCGATTCGGGTGCGTCCTGGTAGTCAACGCACTCGGGCACGCCATCCGACGGATCGCTGCTACATTCCGACGCGGCAATCGTCTTTGACCGCGGAGCAGCGTCGTACCCGTATTCGCAGTATTCGAGCGAATCGAGGAACTCGCATCGGGTCGGCGATGGCGTGCGGATGGCAAGCCGCGCCACGGCATTGGCCTCGGACGCGGCCAATCCAACCGGTCCGGTCAATTCGACCGCCGAAATCAGCGAGCCGAACGCCCCCAGGAACAGTGCTAAGGCCGTGCGAGAACGTTTCATCCCACGAGTCTCCTTCCCCAGGGGCAAATGCGATGGTGCATCGGCCAACCGCCAGCCGTTGGGTCCAGCCCGCCTAGACCCCGCCGCGATTGGCCATTGGCAAACGTATCGGAACACGGCGGCTGGGGAATTTAGAAAGGCCGTGCGATGCGTAAGTGCTACTGGAAGTTGCGCGCGATCCGCGCAGCGAAACATGTCCGGTTATACCGGTCTTGCCGGGGGGGCACGCAGTTATTCAAAATGAGCGATGCATCCTGGTTTTTCATCGAGGAGCCGTCCATGAAGCCGAATCTGCTCGGATTTGTCGCCGCCGCTGTTGCCGGCGGACTGTTGACGACGCTTGCCGGCACCCTGCCGCGCAATGCATCCGTGGCCCAGGACGCGCCGGCGCCGTTTGGTCAGCGTTCGCCCGGCACAACCCGCCTGCCCAATCCCTTGGGAACGCAATCGACCTTCCCGGCCCCGGCGGGCATCGAACCGGCCGCCGACGACGGCCTGACGCCCGACGAGCGGGTGAACATTTCGGTCTACGAAAACGTCAACCGCAGCGTCGTGAACATCAACACCAAGGGAGTTCGCGGCGAGTTGTTCTTCATCGAAATTCCGTCCGAAGGCGCCGGCTCCGGATCGATTCTCGACAAAGCAGGACACGTGCTCACGAATTACCATGTGATCGAAGGAGCGCGCGAAGTCGAGGCCACGTTGTTCGACGGCAAGAGCTACGCCGCCACGTTGGTCGGTGAAGATCCATCGACCGATATTGCCGTGATCAAAATCGACGCGCCGGCATCGTCGTTGTTTCCGGTCGTGTTGGGCGATTCCAATCACCTGCGCGTCGGCCAGCGCGTCTTCGCCATCGGCAACCCCTTCGGTTTGGAGCGCACTCTGACGACCGGCGTCATTTCGAGCCTCAACCGCTCGCTTCCCAGCCGTAACAACCGCAGCATGAAATCGATCATCCAGATCGACGCGGCGATTAATCCAGGCAACTCGGGCGGGCCGTTGCTCGACAGTCACAGCCGGCTGA
>DASZPI010000555.1:0-3773 GCA_035550355.1 Pirellulales bacterium | reverse complement strand
TTTTGATTCTGGTGCTCGTTTTGGTGTTCATGCTCGGCAAGTCTTTTGGCGGCAAGTAGTTCGCCTGGTGTTCGCGATTTGGAGCTGTAACCATGACATCTGGTGGACGAGCTACGGGGCCGATTCGCTGCCTGCCAGTTTCGGGCGGCGCCGGCAGCACTGCGATCGATGCCGTCGAAGGGAAAACCCTGCGCGTCATCGGGCTGAGAATCCACGTCGATGGCGACGGCACCATGGAGCTGGCCAGTGACGGCAGCCTGTCTGACGATACGGCCACCGACATCATTCCGCCGATGCAGTGCGGCACATCGGTCCCGTGGGACTTCAAGCCTACGCTCGAAGGATGGGGCAACTCAGTCCAGGGCGAGGGACTCACGATCACAAGCAGCGCCGCGAACTGGTCCGGCGTGCTAATCCTCCAAGAGGTCAACTAAGCATCCATGCCAACCGAAACGATTGAAGGCCGCGGCCAATACCTGCTTGCCGTCGTGGACAACTTGCTGAAGGTCCGCAATGAGTGGATCGAAGGCGAAGGCGCCCGGCTCGACGAGAACGAACCGCTATGGCAGGCGATCGAGGAAACGATCGAGGCGTTCGGCGAAGGCGCCGTGCCGGCGAACTGCCGCAAGATCGAGTCGATTGTCGTTCGCGAGCTGAAGCCGGCTTGGTCCGACTGGAAAAACCATCGATTCGGCCGATCGCGCAACCCGGTGCACGAGCTGCCAGGCAACGGCGTCTGGAAGACAATCGAAGCGATCGAAGACGGCCGCCAAGAGGCCAAGGCCCGGAAGTTCCCGAAGCCGGAGTCGGTAGCGGAACTGAAGTCGCAAAAGGTGTCTGACGCGCAAATCTGCCGCATTTGGGGCTGGGTCGATAGCGATGGCCGCCCTGACTTCGACAAGCTGCGAGAGGAAATCGAAGAGCCCGGGAAGCACACCAGCAATTACGTGCATCCCATGGAGCAGCGAGCCAAGCAGCAGGCCGCCGCTGAGCAAAAGCGGCTGGCCGAGTTCCGCAGTCGCCAGCGAAACAAGCTGCGCACTCTGACGCAGCCCTCGAAGGAAACGACCGAGGATCTGATTCGGCAGGGTGTTTCGGCCAGTCAGATTGCCAAGCTGCGCAAGATCACCGTCGACGAAGTGTACGCCGAGGCCGACGCACTCGGTCTGCCACGACCGCAGCTCGAGTACAAGGACGTCCGCACCGCCCGGGCGCCGGTCGAACACGAAGTGCCCGAAGAGGTCGAGCGATCAATGCGGCATGCGTCACGTGCCGGTCGCCCAGCCGAAGCCGATCCGGACGATGACGATTTCGACGACGACGAAGACGGCTTTGGCATCGACAGCGAGGTCGACGACGGGGCCGGCCAATCGATCGAAACCGACGGTCCGGTCGTCGCCGGTGCGCTGACGATCGAGCAAGAGATCATCCAGCTGTCGACGACGACGCAGATGACGGAGGGGGAAATCGCGAACGCCGTCAGCACCGAGGAACTGCCGATCTCGCGGCAAAAGGTGACCGCGGTGCTCAAGCGATTCCGTGAGAATCCTGCCGAGTTCAACAACACCGAATGACAAGGCCAGGACTGGCCAGTCTCGGCCATGCCGTTGTCAGCCAGGGAAGGCGACCACGCATGCGGTATTTCTTCAGCACCGACCGCAGCGTGTGGCAGGAGCTGACCAAAGCAGAACTGGAACAGCTGCTGGATGACGCTGCGGCTGTCGGCGAGGTGAAGTTCATGCGTCTGCGGCACGTTCAGATTCGCGACCTGGCTACCCTGCGTGCGCTGCGGAGCGATCCCAACAGCCCTGGCATGATGTTCGGTTACGACAAGATCGGCGAAGGTGCCTCGGATGGCTAGCGATCGTGAACCGCCGCGTGGAGACGGGCATCCGGACGATGGCGCTGCCGGCGATGGCAAAAAGCGGCCGTCAAAGCGCCCCACGTCGAATCGCAAGCGTGGCCGTCCCCGTAAGAGCGAGAGCCCGTTTTCGCCACAGGTGATCGAAGAGGTCGGCAGGATGTACCTGCAGGGCGTGTCGCTGTGGTCCATTGCACTGAAGTTTGGTGTAACCGTCCACGCCGTCGAGCACCACCTCAACACGAAGATCAAGCCGGCTTGGAGAGAGCGGGTCGGCAATGAAGCCTTTATCGAAATGGCCAAGGTCAACCTGCTCGAGCGCATCGCTTATGAGCAGTTCGCTCGTTCCAAGCGGAAGCTCACCAAGGAAACCATTAAGCAAGAGCTGAATGCCAAGGCCCTGGAGGATCCAGAGAAGGCAACGGACCCGAAGATCGTCGAACGTGCGTTGCAGACGATCAAGCGAGACGGCGACGCCACCTGGCTGCACATTGTGCAGTGGTGCATCGACTGGAGGTCCAAAGTCGGCGGGCACTACGCACCGGAACGGCACGTCATCAGTGGCGAGACTGAGCTACGCGTTGCAGGACTATCGCGCGACGACCTTGACCACCAGATGCTCAACCGCTTGGCCGAATTGATCGCGGCGCGAACGAGCAAACAACCCCAGGGAGGAAAATCGAATGGCAAAAAGTAACGAAGCCCAACGGCCGTCGATCGTTGAGCTGTTCAGTCAGGCCAATGAAGCCGATCTCGTCGACATCGACAGCCGCATCGCGGTGCTCGAGGAGCAGCGGGCCGGCATCGACAAGCAGATCGACTCTTTGCGGACGGTCCGCCGGGTGATCGACGTGAAGCTCAACGGCAAGCCGGCCAGGGTCCAACGTCAGCAGCGCAAGAACAAGACGACGGCAGTGGGTCGGCCAGCAGCGCAAGAACAAGACGACGGCAGTGACGATCTGTTCGATCGCATTAAGGTGTATCTGGAGCACGCCGGCGAGACGTCTGCTCCCAAGCTGGCCGCGGAGCTTGGTGTGA
This sequence comes from Pirellulales bacterium, assembly GCA_035550355.1. Lineage (GTDB taxonomy): Bacteria > Planctomycetota > Planctomycetia > Pirellulales > PNKZ01 > DATAXP01. The sequence continues at coordinate 874 of DASZPI010000555.1, read as the reverse complement.
GCGTACCGACGGTGCAAAAGCGGCTGAACCGCGGCCAGGAGATGAAGGTGTTCGCTCGCGGGCTCAGAGGCTGGTGTGTTCGGCCTGGCACGCGCGATGACGACGACGAGGATTAGTGGGCGGAGGCCACGCCCCTGCAAGGTCGATGGTAGGGCCTGGGCTGCATACCCCCGGCCGCCGTTCGATTCGGCGCCTTGCGGTTTGAACGTCAAGGATGACGACCAATGCAACAAGCCGAGCGACTCGCGGACATCGCTGCCGAGGTGCTCAATCCGATCGGCCGGCAGGTTCGAATCGAACCGTACGTGCCGATCGGCTCCTGTCGCCCAGCCGTGTTCGTCATTCGTGCCAAGCCATCGATGACGGGAGATGAACTCGACGCCGCAACTGCCGCCATGCTTCGCCGTGGAGCAGCACCTGCTGAAGGCGAGTTGCCATGGATGATTGTCAGCGGGCCGAACTTTGGCCATGGCGATGAATACTTCCGCCTCGTTCAGCACGGGCTGATGTTGCTCGATCAAGAAGATGCTGGGGTGAACTGATGGCGAAAGAAACGGCAGCAACTCTTGTTGATGATTTGTTCGCCGACGATGGCACGCCGGCTGCTTCTGGCAGTTATAAGTTTTTCACCTTCTCTGGCAGTGACGAGCCAGCTGGCATCCACTTCGCCTGTCCATGCGGATGCGGAGACATCTGCGGCATCCAGTTCCGCCGTCACCCTAGCGAAAAAGCTGGTCCGACGTGGAGCTGGAATGGAAGTCGTGACAAGCCGACTTGCACGCCGAGCATCCTGCGCATCGGCGGTTGCGGGTGGCACGGATACCTGACCGACGGAGTGTTCCGCGAGTGCTGACATGATCGCAGCGCCACCCTC
>DASZPI010000554.1:0-6682 GCA_035550355.1 Pirellulales bacterium | reverse complement strand
CGGCGCCGCCGGCTAACAACCAGGTTTGCGGCCCGCACGCTTCCAGCGCGGCCAGCGTCGCCGCGGGGCTTGTCGATTTCGAATCGTCGATAAACCGCCGGCCGCCGATCTCGGCGATCAGCTCGAGTCGATGCGGCAAGTCGCGAAACCGCCTCAACCCGTGGACGACGGCATCGGTCGAAACGCCCAGCGCGGTCGTTACGGCCGCTGCAATTGCCGCGTTCGAACGCTGATGCGCTCCGAAGACCGTCAGTTCAGGCAGCAGATCGTCGTTGAGTGGCGAAACCACACGTCCCGAGGCAATCGACGCCCAGGGCTCGATGCCGCGACCGATCACAGCGATTCCGTCGGACGTTTGCTCGCGAAATAGCCGCTCCTTCGCCGCGCGGTAATGCTCGATCGAACCATGCCAATCCAAGTGGTGCGGCGAAAACGCGGTGAGCACCGCGGCGGCGGGCATGCGCGCTTGCCGCGACAACCAAAACAACTGAAAACTGCTCAGCTCGAGCACCACCCGATCGTCGCGAGTCATGCGGTCAACCACATCCAGCAGGCTGCCGCCGAGGTTGCCGCCCAGCCAAGTTCGTTCGCCGGCCGCCTCGAAAATGCGGGCGATCATGGTTGCCGTCGAACTCTTGCCAACGGTGCCGGTGACGGCGACGACGCTGGCCGGGCAGACGGCGAGGAACAATTCGATTTCGGAGGTGATCGCCGCGCCGCTGCGACGCGCGAACTCAACGAGCGGGTGGTTCGGCCGGATCGCGGGGTTGACAACAACCGCCTCGGCCCCGGCGAAATCGGCCTCGTCGTGGCCGCCAAGCCGCCAGCGATCGATGGGCACACCCTCGAGTGCCGCGATCGATCGGGCAAGCCCCACCTCATCGGCCAGATCGGTCACGGTCACACGCGCCCCGCGTGCCGCGAGCCAGCGCACCGCGCCGACTCCGCCGCCGTGACGCCCTAGCCCTAGCACCGTGACCCGTCGATTGCGCCAATCGTCCATGATCCCGCGATCATAGGGCCGTGGCAGGTTGTTCCTCAAGTGCGGCGCATTACAATCGAAGGGACCCGCCTTGGCTGCTCGTATCTCGCCTGCCACTCGAAGGAACTTTGCATGCCTATTCGCCTGCTGATGCTTGCCGTACTTGCGATGACCACCGCGGCATTCGAGGTCGCTGCGGCCACGGCACCGAGCGTGGCGTTCCTGATCGGCGAGGACGAGTACAAAACCGAGGAGACCCTGCCCGCATTTGCCAAGCAGTTCCTCGATCCGCTGGGCGTGCGGTCGACGTTTATCGTTGCCGACCCGAAGAATCCGAACCACTTTCCGGGGATCGAAACGATTGCAGAGGCCGACGTGCTGGTGCTGTCGGTACGCCGCCGGCCTTTGCCGGCCGCGGAACTCGATGCGGTGCGCAACTATCTGAAAGCGGGTAAGCCGCTGGTTGGCATCCGCACCGCCAGCCACGCGTTCTGCCTGCGGCCGGGAACTCCGGTGCCCGCGGGCCTAGTCGAGTGGCGCAACTTCGACGAGCAGATTTTGGGATGCAAGTACGAAGGCCACTACCCCAACAAGCAAGGAACCGATGTGGCGATTGCCTCGCATGCGCAGACTAGCCCCGTGCTGGCTGGCGTGCGGCAGGCGTCGTTTCACTCGGGCGGCACGCTGTACAAAAGCTTGAACGTAAAAAAGGCGGGAATTCTGCTTCAGGGCGTGACGCTCGATGCCGGCAAGCCGGTGACGCTGCCGGTAGCGTGGACGAACCAGGCGGGCAAATCGCGGGTGTTCTACACGTCGCTGGGGCATGTCGATGATTTCAAGCAGGCAGCCTTCACGCGAATGCTCACCAATGCGATCTACTGGGCCGCCGGATTCGAGCCGCCGAAGATCGACGACCCGGCCGCGATCGCCGCTGCTCAGGAACGCGCAAAGATGAAGGACGACTTGGCGGGCAATGAGGACGTGGCCCGCGTAATGAAGAATTTCAAAGGCAAAGGCGAAGTTGGCGACGATTCATTGCCCACACCGCCGGAAGAAGCGGTCAAAATGTTCCAGGTCCAGGACGGCTTCGAGATGCAGCTCATCGCCCACGAGCCGACCGTCGCCCAGCCGTTGTACATGCACTTCGATGCGCGGGGCCGATTGTGGCTGGTGCAGTATCGGCAATATCCGTTCCCGGCCGGGCTGAAGGTGGTGAAGTACGACCAGTACTTGCGGGCCGTATTCGACAAGGTGCCCGCGCCGCCGCCGCACGGCGAAAAGGGGCTCGACAAGATCACGGTCTTCGAAGACACCAACGGCGACGGCACGTTCGACAAGGCCAAGGACGTGATCACGGGGCTCAATATCTGCTCGGCAGTGGCCGTGGGCGCGGGAGGCATTTGGGTGCTCAACCCGCCGTACTTGCTGTTCTACCCCGATGCCAACGGCGACGACATTCCCGATGGCGACCCCGAGGTGCGGCTCAGCGGCTTCGGCCTGGAAGATACGCACTCGGTGGCCAACAGCCTGAAGTGGGGCCCTGATGGCTGGCTGTACGGCGCCAACGGCAGCACGACCACCGGCGTGGTCAGCAGCGACGTGGTGAAGAACGTCGCATTCCAAGGGCAGATGATCTGGCGCTACCACCCGATCACGCGGATGTTCGAGATTTATGCCGAAGGGGGCGGCAACACCTTCAGCCTCGACATCGACAAGGTCGGTCGGGTGTTCTCGGGGACCAACGGCGGCGGCACGCGCGGCATGTACTATCCTCAGGGCTCGTACGGCGAAAAGAACTGGGCCAAGCACGGCCCGCTTACCAACCCCTACGCGTTCGGCTACTTCAAGCACATGCGGCACGAAGGGGATGACGACCGCTTTCCGCAGACGTTCATCGTGTACGAAGGGGGGCAGTTCCCCGCGCGGTACGACCACCAGATCATTGCCGGCAACGCGCTGCACAATCGCATCTGGGCCAGCCAACTGCTCAGCGATACGTCGACCTATCGAACAATCGACATGCCGCTGTTATGCGTGACGGCCGACCATTGGTTTCGACCGGTCGATCTCGAGGTCGGCCCCGAGGGCGCGGTGTACGTGGCCGACTGGTACGACAGCCGGCTGACCCACGTTGACCCACGCGACAACTGGCACAAGGGGAGCGGGCGACTGTACCGTTTGCAAGTGAAAGGCGCGCAGCCGCATGCGACATTCGATCTCGCTCGTGAATCAAACGAGCGGTTAATCGAGCGCCTGGACGACAAGAACAAATGGTTCCGGCAACAGGCCGTGCGCGTGCTTGCCGAGCGGGGTGACAAGTCGATCGTGCCAGCCATTCGGAAGCTGATCGACGCGAACGATCCACGTGCGCTCGAGTCGCTGTGGCTGACGTACCGACTAGGTGCGTTCGATGAGCAGCTGCAATTGGCCGGGCTGGCGCATTCCAACGAGCACGTCCGCCGCTGGACGGCGCGGCTTGTGGGTGACGATCGTAAGGCATCGCCCGCGGTGGCCGCGGCTTTAGCCAAGCTCGCGGAGACCGAGCCTGTCGACCAGGTGCGCAGTCAATTGGCCAGCACTGCCAAGCGTCTGCCGGCCGCGGCGGGGCTGCCGATTGCCAAAGCCTTAGCCGCACGCAGCGAAGACGTCGACGACCTGCAAATTCCGCTGCTCGTTTGGTGGGCGATCGAATCGAAGGCCGGCGGCGATCGCGACGCGGTGGTCGCGCTGTTCGCCGAGTCGCAATTCTGGTCGCTGCCGATTGTCGACAAGTATCTGGTCGAGCGCACGATGCAGCGCTACGCCATGACTGGGGAGCAGGAAGACCTGGAAACCTGCGCCAAACTGCTGGAGCTCGCGCCCGATGCGCCACGCAAAGACCGGCTGATGGCGGGGCTGCTCGAAGCGTTCCGCGGTCGCAAGATCACGGGCCTGCCCGACTCGCTCGCCGCGGCGCTCGACGCGTACCAGTCGAACCTAGGCAAGACCGACTTGGCGCTGGGGCTGCGGCTGGGCAAGGCCGAGGCGATTAAGGAGGCGATTAAGATCATCGCCGACGAGCAAGCCTCGAAGCCGACGCGGCTGGCGTACATCGAAATCCTCGGCCAGACAAAGCCCCCCCAGGCGATCGATGCCCTGTTGTCGCTGCTGGCCAGGACGCAGTCGCATTCGCTCAAGCGCACGGCGCTCGAAGCGCTGATGAACTTCGACGACCCGAAGATCGGCACGACGGTGATCACGCTGTACCACTCGGCCTTACCCGACGAGCAAGGCGTGCGCACCGCGGCGCAGCGGCTGCTGGGATCGCGGCCGGCGTCGGCCTTGCTGATGCTCCAGCAAGTCGACGACGGCAAGATCGCCAAGAGCGCGATCCCAATGGACCTGGTGCAAACCATGTCGATGTTTACCGACGAGCAGGTGAAGAAGCTGGTGGCCAAGCATTGGGGAAAAATTCGCGCCACTCCCGCCGAGAAGCAGGACCAGATCGCGCGGCTCAAGTCGCTCATCAAGTCAGGCGGCGGCAATCCGACCGAGGGACACGCGATCTTCACGAAGAAGTGCGCCGTGTGCCACACGCTGTTCGGTGAAGGTGGCAAAACCGGCCCCGACCTGACGGGCTACGAGCGGACGAACCTCGACTTTATGACCGTGGCGATTGTCGACCCCAGTGCGGCGATCCGCGAAGAGTTCACCACCTTTGCGGTGATCACCAAGGACGGTCGCACCATGACCGGCCTGATCAGCGAACAGGACACGCGCACGATGACGCTCCGCGGCGTCGACAATCGGCCCGTACTGTTGAATCGCGACGACATCGAGGAATTCACGGCATTGCCGATCTCGCTCATGCCCGAGAACCAGACGAACGACCTTTCGGACCAGGGGATCCGCGATCTGTTCGCGTTCCTGATGAGCCGAGCGCCGACGAAATCGCTGTCGGCAAAATGAGGTTCCCGGCCAGCAACGTACCGGGACGACCCGTTGGGTACCCGAACACGCCGCGAACCTAAGCGAGCGATCGCTATCGCGCCGCTTCCTTGACTGGCGCGGCACATCGGTATTCGGACGCTGCCCCAGCGCCCTTCGTCTTGCGCTACCGGCAAACCTTACCATCCAGGGTGCCGATTATGCCGCGCAAAGCGGTTGCTCCGTGCCGAACGGTTGTGCCGAGCATGCTCGAAACTCCCAATGCGCGCGCCCATGTGCGCCGATGCCAGTTGTGAGGAAAAACCGGCTTATGCTGCGATTGCGGACTCGCCCGGGAGGGAGAGCATGCGGTCATTGTGCGCCATGATTGCGCTGTGCCTGTGGAGTTGCGGTGCCGCTGCGCGAGCACAGGACTTCGGTCCGTCTTATCCTCCAACCACGCTACGTTCGGGATCGTCGTACTTCGCGCCCGGCGGCGTGTTCGTCGGCATCGGCGGCAGCGGCACATCGGTCACGGTCAACAACAGCCTGTACGCCAGCGGCAACTCGAGCGTCTACACCAATGGAATGCTCGTCGCCAGCGGCAACGCGGGCGGCGCCGCCAATCCGTCCAACACCACCCAGTCGACCTTTGCCCCGGTCGTGCAGGCGGGCTTTCTAATCAACTCGCGGCAAAGCAATTGGGCGTGGGGAACGAAGTTCCAGTATCGCTACCTGGGGCTCACCTACACGCAGAACGGCATCGACTCGCCGCAAGCCAACGCGTTCACTAGCAGCGGGACGTTTGATTCGTTCACCGGACGCGTGATCGTCGGCTCATCGCAAACTGCCGTCAACCACGAGTTCGCGTTGTTCCCGTTGATCGGACGTCGCTTTGGCAATGGGTTGTTCTACTTCGGCGGCGGGCCGGTCGTGTTCGAAACCGAATCGAAGATCTACAACGCAATCGGGTTCGCGAACGTTAACGGCGCACAAGTCGAGATCACCGGCACCCCAGCGAACTTTGCCAGCACCACGTGGATGTGGGGCGGCGGCGCTCAGATCGGCCTGGCGTACAATATCACGCCACGCTGGTTCATCGACGTGAGCTACGACGCCGTTGTGACCGGCACGTACACGAACAACTACTCGTCGGCGTTCTCCAGCTCGTCGACCAGCGGCGGAAACGTCTATACCGACAGCGGCGCGCTGTTCCTTAGCAACGCGCAGAAGGTTTACGCGCAGTCGCTGACGGTAACGATCAACCGCTCGTTTTGACAACGCGGGCAGCAGCGAGCCGCGACCGTAAGCGAGCGGTTGTCCGCGTACGAATGTCACCAACTTACCGGCGCGGCTTGTTACTGCTCGCGGGTCGCCGCGAGATAATCGCTGAGGGCTCGCACGTTTTCGATGAAGGTCGCCATGCGCAGCACGCGCATGTCGGGGCTCGTCGGTTCATGCGTCTTCAACCGCCCCTTTTCCAACCAGCGCCCGCGCTGGTCGAGCGCTTCGACCGCGCGCTGGGCGCGCGAGACCGTTTCCCTGCTCGGCGGGCCAGGCTTGTGCGGCCTCGGTGGCTTGCGCAACGATTCAAGGCTGGCGTCTTTCAGTTGTTCGTACTCCTCAGCGGCGCGCTTCAGGCGGCCGGTGGTCAGCTTGAACGTGTAGTGCGTAGGCACATCGTCGTCGCGATAGGTGAGCTTGTAATCGCGCGTGAAGTACAGCGGCTTGTTGGTCTTCAGTTCGTAGAAGCGCGCAAGCTGGCCGTCGGGCAGGCGGGAAGCTTCGAGGTAC
>DASZPI010000553.1:0-8544 GCA_035550355.1 Pirellulales bacterium | reverse complement strand
CAACTGCAAGCAATCTCGACGCGACACGCCGGCGCAATTTCGATGCACGCTCATCGTTCGTACCGCCTGGGTCAGTCTTTGTAGAGAAATTCCGGAGTATTCAGCATCGCCCACAACAGGTCTTGCGTCGTTTCAGTCCGCGACGACTTTTCGTCGGCATACAACGCCGCCGCACGGTTCGATTCGTCGGCAGTCGGATAGCGGCTGTAGACGCAAAGGTACAACTGCTCGACGATCTCCGCGGGGGTCTTGTCGCTTGCCGCAAGCGTTTCGGGCAAACTGTCTTTTTCCGTCAGCTTGCTTTGCAGCTTCGGCGAGTTCATCAGGTGCAGCGCCTGCACCATGGTCGTTTCGCCGGTCCGCTCGCAGGGCGGATCCTGGTTCGGATCGGGTCGGCCGAAGGCGTCGAGGAATAGCGACTTGCTGCGGTGAGTCCACAGTTCGACGGCGCGCGTGCCGGGCGGCGTCGCGTCGAAGCTCTCGCGCTGGCCGGTAATGTCGCTCACGGCGTCGAGCAGCGCCTCGCCACGCAGCCGCGTGCGGTAATGACGCGAATAGTTTTGCGTGTCGGCCACGTTCGTTTCGTTTGGCAAGCTGGCAAGCTCGTAAACGTGCGACGTGAGGATCCATCGCAGCAGGGCCTTGTTGTCGTACCGCACGCGGCGAAATTCGGTCACCAGCGCATCGAGCAGCGCTGCGTTGGTCGGTGGATTCGTGGCGCGCAAATCATCCACAGGCTCCACGATGCCGCGCCCCATCACCTCAGCCCACAACCGATTCACGGCCACGCGGGCAAAGTATGGATTCTCGTCGGCAATTATCCAGCGGGCGAGCGCCTCGCGCGGGTCTTCGGTCGCAGCGACCTCGGCCTGCCCGGCCAATGGCCGCGGCTCGACCGGCACGCCGCTGAGCGGATGCTTCACAGCGCCCTTGGGCGAAGCGTAGATCATTTCCTCGCCGCCGGAGATCGGCGCCGAAATGCCCGTGCCCTTGAAGCCGATCCGCGCAAAATAGGCGGCCATGCCGTAGAAATCGTCCTGCCCCCAAACTTCGAACGGATGGTGATGGCAGCGGGCGCAATCGAGCCGCACGCCCAGGAACAATTGACTGGTAATGGTCGTCAGCTCTTCGGGCGTGCGCTTGTCGCGAAATAGCACTGTCGCGCCGTTGCGCCAGGTGCTGCCGCGCGCGGTGAGCAGATCGAACACGAATTGGTCGTACGGCTGATTGCGGCGAAAGGCCTCGCGTATCCAGGCGTCAAAATTAAGCGTCGCCTTGATGCCGACACGGTACGGATTCGGCCTCAGCAGGTCCGCCCATTTGTTGGCCCAATGGTCGGCATATTCAGGGCGCTCGAGCAGCGCATCGACCAGCCTGGCGCGTTTATCCAACGCTTGGTCGTCGAGGAACGCCCGTGCTTCGTCGGCCGAAGGAAGGCGGCCGATCACGTCCAAATACGCGCGGCGCAGAAATGTATGGTCTGCGGCCGAGGGTGACGGCAGCACCGCGACTTGCGCCAGCTTGTGGTACACAAGCTCGTCGATAAGGTTGTGGCGAGGCAGCGCGGCGTAGCGCTCGGCCGGCAGCCGTTCGGGGCGTGGAATGACAACGTTCCAGGTCGCGATGTTGCCCATGTAGCGCACCATCAGCGACGTTTCGCCCGGCAGCTTGCCGGCAACGATCCGACCGCGGTCGTCGATCGCGGCGATCGCCGGATCGCTCGACTGGTACGCTCCCAGCGCGGTCACGTCGCGCGTGCTGCCGTCGGAATACCGCTCCACGACACTCAGTTGTAAGGCTTCGCCGGCGGCGAGCGGTCGCTCGGGCGGCGAGACGGCAATTCCCACCAGCACCGGATCGTCGGACGTACGTCGCGGCATGCCTGCGGCAATCCAGCGGTGCAACACGGCGTACCGGTCGCTGCCGAGCTGCAGTCGTTCTCCGCCACCGTGTGCGGTGCGTGCTGTTGCCTTCTGCAGCAGCAGGCTTTGATCCGGCGCCGCCGGAAAGACGCGCCGTCCGCGGCCTTCTTGCACGATGGCGGTATAGTCGAAATCGGCATCGAACCCGAGCAGCGAAAGCTGAAACCCGTTCTGTCCGCGACTTTTGCCGTGACACGCCCCCTGGTTGCAACCGGCCGCCGTAAGGATCGGCATCACATCGCGTTCGAACGTCAATCGCTCGGCATGGACGGCGGCAACCGTCGACGTGGCCACCGTAGCCGGCCTTGCCGCCTGCGCATGAGTGCGCGCGAACACGATCAGCGCGCAACCCACAACGAAACCGGGCCGGTAGGGCATGCGATCAAGCAGCAAGGTAGGTAAAATCGGGCGGACGAAACCAGCGGGGGACGATCGTTAACCTAGCCGCAAGTGAATGCAGATGTCAACATTTCGCAGCCCGTACGACCCCATGGAGCAATAACCGGCCCGACCTTCACGTTGACGCTAGCCAGCAGTGAATCCATAATGCGGCCAACGCTTCCCACCCCCGCGCCGGCACCGCTCCCACCCGTGTCGGCCGTCGTGCTGCTCTCGATAGGAGCCTTGACGTGTCGCAATCCGGTCATCGCGGGTCGGTGTTCGACCGCCGCGCGTTCCTTGTCGCGTCGACCGTCGGCTTCGCGGGCATGCAGTTCGGCATGCGCGAGTTGATCGGTGGCCGCGCAGCGGCAGCGGCCAGCGGCGGATCGAAACCCCGCGCTCGGTCGACAATCCTATTCTTCCTTTGTGGCGGGTCGTCGCACCTTGATATGTGGGATCTGAAGCCGGACGCGCCGGTTGAATACCGCGGGCTGTTTCAGCCGATCGAGACCTCGGCGCCCGGCGTGCAAATCTCAGAACACCTCCCGCTGACCGCGGCGCAAGCGCATCATTTCGCCATCGTTCGCTCGGTGTGCGGCACGGTGAACACCAACGATCATCACGCCGGCTACTACTACAACCTAACCGGTCACGCGGCCGACCCAACGTTTGTCTCGCTGGGCAACAATCGCACGCCGATGCCCAACGACTGGCCGTACATGGGTTGCGTGGTCGGCTCACGAATTGCGTCGCGGGGCGGGTTGCCCGGCGCGGTAACGCTGCCGCACATGCCCAGTCGCAAGCCGTACACGCGCCCCGGTCAGTTCGCCGCTCGGTTGGGAGTTGCGCACGATCCGCTGTACGTGCTCGGCAGCCGCGAGCAGCCCCTGCACTTCGAAGCACCGGCGCTGGTGCTCAGCGGCGATGTCGATGCCGGACGACTGTCATCGCGCGAAACACTATTGGCCTCGTTGAACGAATCTCGCCGGAAGCTCGACGCGTCGGCAGGCGTGCAACAATGGACCGACTTGCAGCAGCGGGCACTCTCGCTGCTGGGTTCGTCGCAGACCACGGCGGCCTTCAACGTGGCCGACGAGTCCGAGTCGGTTCGCCAGCGCTACGGAGAAACCGTCAACGGCATGAGCTTGCTCTTGGCCCGCCGGCTGGTCGAGGTCGGGGTGCCGTTTATCACGGTGTTCTGGAAGGAAGGGGATCAGAAGCTTGCCGATAAATGTCGCAGTGGCGGTGGTTGGGACACTCACGGCAACAACTTTAATTGCCTGCAAGAGAACTTGCTCCCCGAATTCGATCGCGGTTACTCGGCGCTGTTGGCCGACCTCAGCGAGCGCGGCCTGCTCGACGAGACCCTGGTGGTCGTGACCAGCGAGATGGGCCGCACTCCCAAGATTGGCGATCGCCGCAGCGGCGGTGTCAGCGGCGCGGGCCGCGATCACTGGACGCATTGCCAAAGCGTGATCCTTGCCGGCGGCGGCATCCAGGGCGGCACGATCTACGGCAGTAGCGATCGTTACGGTGAGCATCCGAAAGAAAAGCCGGTCACGCCCGCGCACATCACGAAGACCGTCTATCAGCAGATGGGCATTCACGACCTGGAAGCGAAAGACCCCGACGGCCGCGTCTTCAATCTGCTGGCCGAAGGCGAACCGCTGGTCGAGCTGACGTAGCATCGTTTTCGCACTTCAGCGGCTACGTGCCGCGCAATCGATCGGCGCACCGCCCATCGGCAGGGCGCGGCGGGCGAATTGTTCTGCTACAATCAAACGCATCGCACGGCAACGAGTTTCGCTCGACGCGCTACGGTCCTAGGGTGAGGCGAGTCGCGTTCATATGCCAAGGTGTCGGATCGCGCTGATCGCGGCAACGTTGCTGCTCACCACTGGCGGTGTTCGCGCTGCCGACTTCGACCAAGCCGTCGAGGCTTATCGCGTCGGCAAGTACGAAGAGGCCCTCGCCGCTGCGGAAGAAGCGACTGCAGAGCCTTTCGGCGAAATGCGGTGGTGGCACTTGCGACTCGAGTGCTTGGCCACACTCGGGCGCCGCCGTGAAGGGGTCGAGGCGATCCAGCTCGCCCAGCGGCACAACACCTCCGATGCGGGATTGTATGTGCTGGGGGCCACGCTGTTGCGCAATGCCGGAAAGCCTGCCGAGGCGCGCAAGCTGCTCGAAGAACTGCTTCGCACGGCAGCGAACAATCCGTGGCGATACCAAACCGCCGACGATCGTGTGTGGCTAGGCCGCGCTGCGGCACGCCTGGGAAACGACGCCCGCGAAGTGCTCGAGCACTTTTACGACGAAGCCCGCCGGCTCGATCCAGAGCTGCGCGAAGTGTACGCCGCCACCGGCGACCTAGCCCTGGAAAAACACGACGATCGCGTGGCGGCCGAAACCTTTCGCGCCGCGGTCGAAAAGTTCCCCAACGATCCCGACTTGCTCTGCGGCCTGGCACAGTCGCTGGGCAACGAGGCCAGCACCGAGGCGGCCGAACTGCTCAACGACGCGCTGGCGATCAACCCGCGACATGTGCCCAGCTTGCTGGCCGTAGCTGAAGAAGCGCTCGAGCACGAAGCCTTTGTCGATGCGCGGGCTGCGCTCGACACGGTCCACGGCGTCGACCCCAAGCATCCGCGCGCTTGGGCTCTGCGCGCGGTGCTCGCCCACCTGCAAGCCGACGATAAGGCCGAGGCCGAATGCCGCAAGCAGGCGCTCGCCGCCTGGAAGAAGAACCCGGACGTCGATTACGTCATCGGCACGCAGCTCTCGAAAGCGTATCGCTTTGCCGAAGGGGCGGCGCATCAGCGGCAAGCGCTCAAGCTGGAGCGCGACTATCTTCCGGCGCGCACGCAACTGGCCCAAGACCTGTTGCGGCTCGGCGAGAACGACGAAGGCTGGAAGCTTATCGACGAGGTGCAACGCGACGACGAGTACAATGTCGTGGCCTACAACCTGGCGAATCTGCACGAGCGGATCGTCAGTTACGCGACGCTCGAGAGTGAACATTTTCGCGTGCTCATGGATCGCCGCGAGTCGCAGGTCTACGGCCCGCGCGTGCTCGAACTGCTCGAGCAGGCCTGCGCCACGCTCGGCAAGAAATACGACTGGTATCCGAAAAAACGCGTCACGGTCGAGATCCTCACGAGCCAAAAGGACTTTGCCGTCCGCACATTTGGCCTTCCCGGGGGCGACGGTATTCTCGGCGTCTGCTTCGGCCAGGTGATCACGCTCAATAGCCCTGCCGCGCTTCCCGGCAGTCCAACGAACTGGCAAGCGACCGTGTGGCATGAGTACTGCCACGTCGTAACGCTCGAGCTTACCAAACACCGCATTCCGCGCTGGCTGAGCGAGGGCATCTCGGTGTACGAGGAGCGGCAGGCCAACCGTACCTGGGGCAACCGGCTGAACCGGGACACGCGCCGCATGATTCTCGCCGACGAGTTGACGCCCATCTCGAAGTTGAACGAGGCTTTCCGTCGGCCCAGCTCGGCGGCCCATTTCAATCTGGCTTACTACGAGGCGTCGCTGGCCGTCGAGTTCCTCGTCGAGCAGTTCGGTCACGCGACACTGCGCGACCTGCTGGCTGACGTGGCCAAAGGGCTGCCCGTGAACGTATCGCTGGAGCGGCGCACCGGCTCGCTCGACGGCTTCGAGCAGTCGTTCGACGAGTACGCCCGCCAGACCGCCGCTCGGTACGGCTTCGACATCGATTGGAGCGACGAGCCGACGCCCCCGGCTACCGACACCGGTAGCGCCGCAATTGCCGAATGGCTAAGTGAACATCCCAGGCATTTGCTCGCCCGGCTACGCCTGGCCCAGGCGCTGCTTGCGGAGCGCAAACCCAGCGAGGCGGTGCCCGTGCTCGAGGCGCTAGTGGCCGACGTGCCCGAATGGTCGGGCGACGACAGTCCGTACGCGCTATTGGCCAAGGCGCATCGCGAACAAGGCGACACGGCCGCCGAACGCCGAGTGCTCGAAGAACTCGCCGTGCGGTCCGACGACGCGCTGGCTGCCTACCGTCGGTTGATCGAGCTTGCCGCCGCCGAGCATGATGCCCTGGCCGTGGCCAAGAACTTCGATCGCTACGTGGCCGTGCAGCCGCTGGATGAACTGCCGTATCGCGTGCTGGCCAACGGCGCGTTGAACGACGACGAATCTGACGCGGCAGCACCCGTTGCCGCGGCCAAGGCGCTGGTCGCGCTCGAGCCGGCCGACAAGTCGGGTGCGCATTTCCTGTTGGCTCGGTTGTTGCACCGCCACGGCGATCCTGAAGCGAAACGCCAAGTGCTGATGGCGCTTGAGGCAGCACCTCGCTTTCGCGCCGCGCAGCGATTGCTCTTGCAGATCGTTGACTCCGAGGACCAACCATGACGCGGCGATACGCGCTGTTGACGCTCGCGACTTGCGTCGTCGTTGGAACATCGATCGCCTTCGCCCAACGCCGCTTCAGCCGCGGCGAAATCCCGATCGATCGCAATGGCGTGCCGAATTGGGAACTCGATCGCGACATGCCCGATGAGTGCTTCACCTTCGTGCGGCTGCGCTATAATTCGTTCCATCGCGGCGGCTGGGCCTGGGCGACCGACTATCCCGATGCCGACCTGAACTTCTCGTACCGACTCGAACAACTCACGTCGCTGCGCTCACATCCTGAAGGGAAAATCGTCGATATCGACGACCCCGCGCTGTTCGACTATCCGTTTGCGTACATGATCGAGCCGGGCGGCATTTCTCTTTCCGAACAAGAGGCGGCGACGCTGCGCCGTTGGCTGTTGGCGGGCGGCTTTCTGATGGTCGACGACTTTTGGGGTGAATACGAGTGGGAGAATTTTTATGCCGCGTTCAAGCAAATCTTCCCGGATCGCGAGCTCGAAGAGCTGCCGCTCGAGCATCCGGTGTTCCATTGTGTGTACGACCTGAGTGAGAAGCCGCAGGTGCCGTCGATCCACTCGGCCCACGCGGGTCGGTCGCAAGGGGTGACCTACGAGCGCGCCGACGCCCGCGAGCCGCACTACAAAGCCTGCCACGACGACCAAGGGCGCATGATGATGATCGTCTGCCACAACACCGACCTCGGCGACGGCTGGGAACGCGAAGGGGAAGACGAGTGGTACTTCCGCGAGTTCTCCGAGAAAAAATCATATCCCCTCGGCATCAACATCTTGTTCTACCAACTGACGCATTGACCCGGCCCGCTCTGCCTACCTACTCACCGACTCACTGATTCACCTTTTCCAATGGACTACGAACAAGAACGTGCTGCGGTCGAGCAGTTGCGCACCGGCCGCGAGCGGATTGATGCCGAACTGTCGAAGGTGATCGTCGGCCAGCGCGAAGCGGTCGAGCAGTTGCTGATCGCATTGTTTGCCGGCGGCCATTGCCTGCTCACCGGCGCACCGGGGCTGGCCAAGACGCTGCTGGTCAAATCGATCGCCCAGGTGTTTCATCTGCGCTTCCAGCGCATCCAGTTCACGCCCGATCTGATGCCGGCCGACATCACCGGCACCGAAATCCTGCAGGAACAACAAGACGGCCGCCGCGCGCTCACGTTCGTTCGGGGCCCGCTGTTCGCGCAGGTCATTCTGGCCGACGAGATCAATCGCACGCCGCCGAAAACACAGGCCGCGTTGCTCGAAGCGATGCAGGAGCACCAGATCACGGCCGCGGGCGTCTCGTATCCGCTCGAAGAGCCGTTCTTCGTGCTCGCGACGCAGAACCCGATCGAGATGGAAGGCACGTATCCGCTGCCCGAGGCGCAGCTCGACCGGTTCATGTTCAACGTGCTGATCGACTATTTGCCCGAGGACGACGAGGTGGCGGTGGTGCGTCGCACCACGAGCACCAAGCCCGAGCCGATCGTGCCGCTGTTCACCAGCGAAGATATCGTGCGATTTCACGAGACCGTGCGCCGCGTGCCAGTGGCCGATGAGGTGGTGCGCTATGCGGTGCGGTTGGCGGCGATCAGCCGGCCCAGCCACCTGCACGCGCCAGACTTTGTTCGCCAATGGGTGAGCTGGGGCGCCGGGACGCGCGCCGCGCAAACGATGATTCTTGGCGCCAAGGCCCGTGCCTTGTTGGCAGGCCGCATTCACGCCACCGCCGACGACATTCGCCAGCTCGCCCTGCCGGCCCTGCGCCATCGGGTGCTGGTCAACTACCGCGCCGAGGCCGAAGGCGTGACGGTCGACCAGGTGATCGCGCGGATCATCGAGCATGTGCCCGACCCGGT
>DASZPI010000552.1:0-2678 GCA_035550355.1 Pirellulales bacterium | reverse complement strand
TTCGCTCGCTGAAGCGTATTTTCAATCGCTAGCGTCACCGTATCAGCTGCTCATCGTCGGCGATCCCCTGTGTCAGCCTTGGGCCAAGATCCCAGAGGTCGAAGTCGATTTTCTCTCGCACGGGCGTCCGGTGCGGGGCGTACTAAATTGTTTGCCAACCTCGCGAGGCGCTCGCCTGGCCGACATCGATCGATACGACTGGTTTCTCGATGGCATTCGAATCGCGCAATCACCTCGCGGTCAGCGACTTAGCCTGAACACCGCGTCGATATCCGATGGTTATCACGAGCTGCGCGTGGTCGGCGCCGAGCCCGGCGATATCGAAACCCAGGGCCGGGCTGTGGTCGCGTTGCAGGTTGATAATCAGCATCGTACTGCCGAGTTGAGCCGCAATGGTTCTGGAATGATTCGTTGGGGTGAACCGCTTGAGCTCACCGTACGTGCTCCCGACGCTGAATCAATCGAGATCGTTCAAGCCACCGATGTGATCGCGAAGGTCAGCGGGCCCGAGGGGAAATGTGTTATCGAGCCGCGCACGCTCGGTTTGGGACCAGTGCGGTTGCAGGCCATCGCTACGGCCGCGCGACGCGAAGACCGCTGGCGATCCCCGCCGCTGGAGCTAATGATCGAGCCAAACGACCCCTTGCCGCCAACTGCATTGGAGCGGGGCGAACATCTAGCGCAAGGGTTTATTGTGAGGCCAGGAAGCGGCCCGCCGACAACCATTGTTCTGGTCAAGAGCGCCTACTGGCTGGCCGACGCCAACGTCACACCGAACTCCAAGTTTAACGTCGAAGGCTATCTCGATCTGGAAGCTACCGACACCTACCAATTCCACCTTCGACACCGAGGTTCATTGACCATGTCGATCGATGGCAAGCAGGTTTACATGCAACCGAACGGAGACTATCTGCTCAAGATGGTTCCGATCGCGCTTGTTCAGGGAGTGCACCGAGTTGAGCTGAGCGGACAAACCGGGATGAACGTCGAAATGGAAGTTGGTTTTGGGGGGCCGGGAGTGCGACCGCTCAATGGCACGACGCTGCGCCATCGCGCAAAGTGAGCGAGCATAGAGCTTTTATGCACGCAGATTTCATGCGGCTGGCATATCTCGAAGCCCTTCGCTCGATCGAAGCGAACGAAGTGCCGATCGGTGCGGTCGTGATTCGCGATGGAACCATGGTGGCTGCGGCCCACAACCGGCGCGAACAACTGCACGATCCGACGGCCCACGCCGAGATAATCGCGATCCGCGAAGCAGCGGCGATCCTTGGGTCGTGGCGGCTCGAAGGCTGCACGTTGTACGTCACCCTCGAGCCGTGCCCGATGTGTGCCGGAGCCATCGTTCAGGCGCGAATTCCCGTCGTAGTCTACGGAGCGCGCGACCCGAAGGCCGGTGCGGTTGGCAGTCTTTACAATCTGCTCGACGACAGCCGATTGAACCATCGTTGTGAGGTCGTTGCCGGCGTGATGGCCGAGGAATGCGGCGCCGTGCTGACCGAGTTTTTTCGCCGGCAGCGTGCCTTGGGAAAGAAATGACGGGCATCCGTTCTTGGCGAACTGCGGAGGAAATGTCGCGATTCCTTCTGGTCGTGCGGCTACTCTCTGAGTCCCTGTTTGAACTCGCGCAGTTGCTCGTTCTCGGGTAAATGCTTGTAGTAGGGGTCCAGCGGATAGCAGCCCGATACCAGCCCGTTGCGAGGGGCGGTGGTGCAATCGCTGAACGTGCGGCAGATTTTCTTGCGTTCCAAGCGGCCGCGGCGCAGGCAGTCGATCGGCATTTCCGGATACGAGAGCACCATCCGTCCGAGGCCGACGATATCGACCCAGCCATCCCGCACCGCCGCCTGCGCGACCAGCGGCAGATAGTCTTGCAAGTACGAGTACCCGGTGCCGACGATCGGCAGATTGGGAACCGCTTCTTTGAGCCGGCGCGTCGCGTGGATCTGGCGAGCGACGCCTACGAGCGGGTCTTCGGGCGGCTGGTAACCATCACTGGGCGGGAAGATTGCCGGCCGCTGGATGTGCGGGTTGTAGTACGGGCTGCCGCACGAGACGTTGACACTCGCCACGCCCAGCGAGCGCAGCAGCTCGAGCAGGCGGATCGGCTCCGTGAAGTCGATCTGCATCGGGTCGCGCTCGTCGGCCCCGAACGCCAGCGTATACGGCAGCAGCCGAGCGTAGTCCATCGGGCGTCCCCGATCGCGGCTGGTGACGAACGGTGGAATGTCGAAGGCGCTGAGCCGCACCAGCACCATCAGCTCGGGCAGTGCCGCGCGCACACGCTCAATGATCGTCCGCAGCAGGCGTGTGCGGCCGTCAAAATCGCCGCCGAAGCGGCCGAGTCGCGTCCGGGCGCTGAGGAATTCGTGCAACAGATAGCCGTGGCAGCATTTCACGTCGACGAACCGGAATCCCGCGTCGCGGGCCAGTTCGGCAGCGGCCACGTACCGGTCGATCAGCCGCTCGAGGTCGTCGTCGGTCCATACCACGGAGTCGTCGTGCGGATCAATGCCGAACTTTTCATCCAGCAGCGGATGGTGGTACGCAATCCGTGGCTCGAGCTTTTTGCTGTTGGGGCGCGAGAACCGCCCTGAGTGCGTGAGCTGCAGGCCGACGAGCAGGTCGTCCGTCGAGCCGATCATCTCGCGATGTGCGCTGAACAGCTCGTCGAGCAG
>DASZPI010000551.1:0-3487 GCA_035550355.1 Pirellulales bacterium | reverse complement strand
CGGCCCCCTTGATAGCCCGCCACAGAATTTCATTCAGTTCGAAATCGTCGATCCGGTCGTACTCGCTGAAGTCCATCCGCTCCGAGCGGTCGGCCCCGTACGCGAGCGCGTCGTTCTTGGTGTTCAGATCGATCCGCGCCGGCTCGTGCTTGTACGCCGCCAGATCGGCACGGTCGGTGAACGACTCGAACATCGGCTGGGCCGCGGCATCGAATTGACTTAACGGCGGCAGGCCGAGTAGCAGTTCCATGGTGCGGATCATGCTCACGGTGCTGTACTGCGTGCTATCGAGATGGCCGCGGCGCACGTAGGGGCTAATCACCAGGCCGACCGTGCGATGGGCATCGACATGGTCGGGGCCGTTCTGCGCGTCGTCTTCGATCACGAAGATTGCAATCTTCGACCAGTACTTGCTCTTGCTCACCGCTTCGACCAGGCGCCCCAATGCCACGTCATTGCTCGCCACGCAAGCATACGGGGTAAACGTGCCGGGCTTCGTGCCGGTGGTGTGATCCTCGCCCAGGCTCATCACGATGAAGTGGGGCAGATTGTCCTGCTCCTCGAATTTACGGAATTCCTCGAGGAAAACGTCCACGCGATCGGTATCGCGCACGGGCTGGCCTTTGGCCTTCGGCAAGCCATAGTTGGGGCACACATGCCCAACCAGCCCCGGCACGCGCCCTTCCATGACAAACGTGCCGTCCGGCTGACTCACCCGGCCGCCATATTCGCCGTAGCTGCGGTACGTGAGACCGTTGCGAGCGCAGGCGTCCCACAGGTAGCCCGACGGCGCGTTCGACAGGTCTCCTTCGTCGTCGTCATCAATTCCGGTGCGCTTGGAGTACGTGAGTGCCCAATTGCGCGCGATGTAGTCGGTGTTGTAGGCCATGGTCGACCAAGGATGGCCATCGGCCGACACGTGGCCGTTGCAGTACAGGTTGTCCAGCAGCACGAACTCGTTGGCCAACTTGTGGTGATTGGGCGTGATCTGCTCGCCGAACATCACCAGGCTCGGGTCGCCATTGCCGCGGGGCAGATCGCCGAACACCTGGTCGTACGTGCGGTTCTCTTTGATGATGTAGATCACGTGCTCGATCGGCGACGGCTGGCCGACTGTGGTCGGCACGACGGTCTTGCGGTTGCTCGGCGCGGCGCTGAGCAGCTTGTCGGAATACGGGCAGTTGCGATACACGCGATCGGTGTATTGCGCCAACTGTTGCTCGTCGGGAATCGGCACGATCGACAGCGCTCCGCCGAGCGTGGTGCCGACGTGCACGAACGGCACCTTGACGTATTTGGGCGCACGGTCGTCGGGCTTGGGCGCTGGCTGCGGCGTGCGATCGCGATCGGCGTCGACGTTGCTGCTCGTCTGATTGCCTTTGCCCACGCCGACGAGCAGCGTTTTGCCGTCGTCGGTGACCGCCACGCTCGTCGGGTACCAGCCGGTGGGAATGAAGCCGCGCACCTGGCTGCGGTTCGGCGCTTCGACATCGACGACGGCAATGCAGTTGTTATCGGCGTTCGCGACGTACAGGGTTTCTCCCTCGGGATCGATTGCCAGTGCATCGGGTGTGCTGCCTTCCGGCGCATTGGGGAACAACGCCGTGACGATCGTCTCGGTGACGATGCCGCGGCGCACGTCGATTACCGCCACGCAGTTGCTCGAGGCGCACGCCACGAACAGCCGATCATCCTCGGGATGCGCGACCATTTGGTTCGGATGCTCACCGACCGGAATCCGCTTGACGACGCGCATCGCGTGCGGATCGACGACCAACACGGCTCGATCGGCCCAATCGGAAATAAACACCTGCCCGTTGCGCGCGAGCACGACGTCGTACGGTCGCTTGCCGGCCAACGTCGCTCGATCCGCCCGTTTGGCGCCGAGATCGATCGCGGTCAGCGTGCCTAGATTCGCATCTTCGTTCTGCTCGGCATCGCCCCAGGCCAGCGAGCGATTTTCGCCGCGGCTCGGCAGGCTGCACGAGTACAGCAACTGCCGCTCGGCGTCGTAGGCCAGTCCGGTGCGGAATCGATGCTCGCCCGGCTTGAGACGCTTGGTCATCGCGTCGACCAACTCTTGCTCGGGCTTGTTGCTGCGGCGCAATCCTGGCGGCGCGACCTCGTATTTATGCAGCACATTGCCGCCGCCGCCGGACCACCATACCCGGTTGTTCTTCGCATCGTGCGCGAGACCGTACCAGCTTTGCTGCACCGACTCGCTGGCAACTTTTGTCGCCGAGTGCAGGTCGACGAGCGTCAGCTCGTGGGCGTTGTAGCCCGAGGTCGCCACGAGCGCGTAGCGGCCATCGGGCAGCGGCGCGATGTTCAGCGGCAGGTCGGCCAGCGGCACCTGCTTGCCGACCGGCGAAATCGTCCAGCCGTTGGGCAGCAGAAATCCGTCGTCGGTCGGTCCGGCATAGCGAGCCGGCTCGGCAGCCAACAACGACCAACCAGCGAGGAACGTACAGCAAACGATCGCGGCGACCGGACGAATCATCAACGCACCCTGGGAGACGGCAATGCGAGCCCCTTTCACACGGGGCCGATTGTAGAGCCGCCCAAGGCGCGTTGCACGCGGCTGACGCCGGTTTATTGACGAAAGCCGCGGCGGTAAACCGGCTGCACGAAGCCACTGTAGTACGGCGAGGCTACCGGCGCGCGATAGTACGTGGTGACCGGCGCGTAGTAGGTCGTGGCCGGCACAATCGCCGGTGCGGGGGCGTAGTAGGTGGTGGTCGGCGCGTAGTAGCTGGTCGTCGGCGCGTAATACGTTGTCGTCGGGGCGTAGTAGGCGGTCGTCACGGCGCCGGCCGCGGGCGCGTACATGGTCGTTGTCGGCGCCGGTTCGATGAACGTCGCCGGCGCTGCCGCGGGAGCCAGGCTCGGCTGTCCACAGCATCCCGCTGCCGGGGCGGGCGTTGCAACCGGGGCGACGGGCATGGCGGCGGTCACCACGGTCGGCGCGCCAATCACGGCAAAATGTTGGTCCATCAACGGACGCATCATCAGCGAGTCCGACGCGGTGGCCGAGCCCGCCGAAGCGATCATCACGAACAGGATTGCCATGGTGCGCATCATTTGCCCGCGTCCTCTTTACAGGTCTAGTCGTGTCCAGCCATCGGCCGCCCGTTGAGCTGCCGGAATCGACGGAACTCACAGCAACCATAGTTCATTCTGCCGGACCCCTGCGTGCTGAACAGCCTGCAAATGCCAGGGCTGCGGAAAACACGGGGCGTGCGCCCGGCACAACCGGACAATCCCGCCGCCTTGGCCCAAGCCGCCGAGGTTATCGGGCCCCTGTCGTCGAGGCTGCTTGCATGGCATGATGGCGTCGGTTTGGTCGGAAGGTTGTTCCAGGAACGCTTCGATGAAAACGGTCTTCGGCAAACGGTTGGTCGCGCTGTTCTCGATTGCAACCGTTGCGCTGGTTTGCCGCAGCGCGGCGGCCGACACCGCGCGGGGGCACCGCGCCATGGTTGCCTCG
>DASZPI010000550.1:0-2381 GCA_035550355.1 Pirellulales bacterium | reverse complement strand
GTACGGCGCGAATGCCGTGTGCGACGGCAAGAACTTTTGGGCCACGATCGCCGAACTGCCCGGTCAGGTGCTCAAGACCACCGCGCCGGCCACGCTGACCGTCGAAGACGTGTACTCGAACGAAGTGCTGTTCGACCAAATGGCCGGCCGGGTCGCCGGGCCTTCGGTCCCGCTGTCGTTTCTGCTGGAACCGAACCAGTTGCAGTTCATCTTACTCGAGGCCGACGAGCCCAAGCTGCTGCCAGCGGCCACGATCGACGGCGCGCGCTGCCGCGGTGTGTCGATCCATCGCAAGGATGGCGACCTGGTGTTCTGGATCGACGAAGCGGGCTACGAAATCCGCCGCATCGAATTCCCCACGACCGAGCTGCTCGAAGAGCTGCGCAAGCAAGGGGGCAAGATCACCGACCTGTCGCTGGTCGCCGAGATCAAGGGGGCCAAGCTGGGCGCGAAGGTCGAGCCGGTGGCGTTTCGCTTCGAGGCGCCCTCGGGCGCGAAGATCGTCGGCAAGTTTGCCCCCGTTGCCGAGCCGCAGCCACCAAGTCGTCTGCTGGGGACGAAGATTGGCGATTTCCGCTTCGTGTCGCTCGACGGCACGCCGATCACCCCCGATAGTCTGTCGGGCAAGGTCGTCGTCGTCGATTTCTGGGCGACCTGGTGCGGGCCCTGTTTTCAAACGCTCCCCGAGCTGCAAAAGGTTTACGATCGCTACCGCGAGCATGATCGGGTGACGATCCTTGCCGTCAGTCTCGACCGCTCGGCCGACGATGCGAACGCCGGTTCGTCGTCGAACCCGGCCGCCCAAACCCCGGCAGCTACCGACGACGAGGTGCGCGAAGCGTTTGCCCGCGCGAAGCTGAACATTCCGATCGCGCGCGATCCTGCGCAACAAGCGAGCTCGATCTTCGGCGTCGAGCAGATTCCGAACATGTTCATCCTCGGTCCCGACGGCACGGTCGAGGACCACGAGGTCGGCGCAAATCCAAGTCTTGCCGACGAGTTGCCCGGTCGCATCGAAAAACTCCTGGTCGGCGGCAGCCTGCACGCCGAGGCGCTGCGCCGCTACGACGAGCGCCGTCGGCAGTACGACGCCCAGATTCAGGCCGCCGCGACGCCCCCTTCGACGAGCGGCGGAACTTCGGCTGCGCCTTCGTCCTCGACCACGGGCGGCGAACAATTCGAGCGCGGCGCGATTGCTCCGCGCTCGGAACCCGCGAACCTGAAGATCGCACGTCGTTGGAGCTGCACGAGCCTCAAGCAGCCGGGCAACGTGCTCACGACCGACGACGGCGGCGTGAGCCGGACGTTTGTGATCGACGGGCTGACGACGATCGCCGAACTTGACATCAACGGAAATGTGACGGCCACCCACGCGCTCGATCTGCCCAAGCAACCTGAAGAAGGCATCGTCGCCGCGCTGCGCACGATCGTCGATCGCGACGGCCGGCGCTGGTACCTGGGCCTGGCGAGCAGCCGGCAGCAGTTGCACCTGTTCGACGAGTCGTGGAAGCGCGTGCTCAGCTATCCCGATTCGACCACCGCCGGCGGCGTGGCCGACGCCTTGCTCGAAGATCTCGACGGCGATGGTCGGCCCGACATCAGCGTCGGTTTTTACGACGTGGTCGGCGTGCAGAACGTATCGTTCGAGGGCCAACGCCAATGGTCGAATCGTTCCATCTCGAACGTGCTCAGCCTGGCAACCACCGAGCCCGACGGCGACGGCAAGCGACGCCTGCTCTGCGCCCACGAGCGCGGCACGCTGGTGCCGATCGATAGCCAAGGCCACGAGCAGCCGCCGATCACCGTCGGTCAGCGCTTTGTGCGGTACGTCAAGACGGCCGACCTCGATGGCGACGGGCGCATGGAGATGTTCGCGATCGCCACGACCGGCCTGGGGCAAGACACCGCGATCGGCATCGATCGTTCCGGCCGCGAGCTTTGGTCGCTGCCGATGGCACGCGGCCTGCAGCCTGTGCCGTCGTTGGAACCGGTCGTGGCGGGAATCTTCGCGCCGAACCATCAGCGACAATGGATCGTCGCCGGCAGCGATGGCTCGATCAGCGTCGTGGCCGCCGATGGCAAGGTGATCGACCGCTGGAACCACGGCGCCGCGATCAGCGGTCTTGCCGCGGCCCCCGAGCGGGGATTGATCATCGCCACTGCCGGAGGAGTCGAACTTTGGCAAGCCGACGAGCAGCACGGCAATGAGTGATCGCGTGGTCTGGATGAACGGCCGCTGGGTCCCCGAGGCCGAGGCGCGATTGTCGATCTACGACTCGGCGCTGGTCATGGGCGACATGGCGTTCGAAGTCACGCGCACGTTCCATCATCGACCGTTCCGATTGCAGCAGCATCTCGAACGGCTGTACCACAGCCTGGCG
>DASZPI010000549.1:0-2188 GCA_035550355.1 Pirellulales bacterium | reverse complement strand
CGTTCGACTGGTGGAGTATTGAAGCGAACCGCCGCCATGTTGTCGAAGCCAAAAGTAGGCCAGCTGGGCGCGGACGAAGCCCGCCGCTGCCCACTACCGCCTGTACACTAGTGCATTAGAATGAAGCCACGCTTCTCGTTCACGGACGATTGCCCGATGCCCATCGAACGCGTGTTTCTCGATCCGCACCGCCCTGCCCTGGCGCAGGCGGTCGAGTTGCTGATCGCGCGCTCGCGCAGCGCGGCGGAAATCGATTTGTCGGACCACCTGGTGGTGCTCCCCGGCGGGCATGCCGGCCGGCGGCTCGAGGAGATCCTCGTCGATGCCGCTGCCGAACGCGGCGCACCGTTGAGCCCGCCGCAAATCATCACCGTCGGCCAGTTGCCCGAGCAGCTTTATCAACCCAGCCTCCCATTTGCCGACGATTCGACGCAGCAGCTCGTTTGGATCGAAGCGGTCCGTGCGATGCCACGCGATCGCCTAGCGCGGTTCTTCCCCGTGCTGCCCGACGATGGCGATCTCGTGGCGTGGATGCCGGTGGCCATCATGTTCATCCGTCTGCACAGCGAGCTGGCGGCCCAGTTGCTCGATTTTGCCGCCGTAGCCCGCCTCGGCAACAAGCTCGACGGCTTCAACGAGCAGCAGCGCTGGCAAACGCTGGCCGAGGTGCAGCGCCGCTACCTCGATCGGCTCTCGGAGGTGGGCCTGTGCGATAAGCAAACGTCACGTCGGCGGGCGATCGACGAGCGCGCGTGCAAAACCGATCGTCGAATCGTATTGATCGCCGCGGTCGACCTGAATCGCGCCCAGCGTGCGATCCTCGACCAGGTTGCCGATCAGGTGACGGCGCTCGTGTTCGCGCCCCAGGCCTGGAGCGCGCGGTTCGACGCGCATGGTTGCGTGATCCCGTCGGCTTGGTGCGATTGCTCGATCGAGCTGCCCGACGAAGCCATCGAGCAATGCGACGGCCCCGGGAACCAGTCCGACGCCGTGTTGCGGGCGATCGCTTCGTTCGACGGTCGCTGGGCCAGCGATGAGATCACCCTCGGCGTGGTCGATGAACGCCTGGTGACATCGCTCGAGCAGCGGCTTGAACAATGCGGGCTGCGGCCGCGCTGGGGCGCCGGCGTGCCGATCGCGCAGACAGCGCCGTACCGGCTGATCAAGGCGGCGGCCGAGTTCGTTGGCCAACGGAGGTTCGCGGCCTTCGCGGCGCTGGTGCGCCATCCAGCCGTCGCTGCTTGGATCGATCGACAAAAACTTCCTGCCGATTGGATCACGCAGCTCGACCGTTGGTATGCCGATCATCTACCCTTGGCGGTCGTCTCGCCCAAAGCGACCGCCCAGGGACCGATCTCGCCGGCTTATGCGATCGAACGCGAGCTTTCGCGGGCGTTGCGCGATTTTCTCGGCCCCGAACGCCGCTGGAACGAATGGGCAGAGCCGATCGGCGAGTTGCTGATCGCCTGCTTCGGAGCCCAGCCGCTCGATCTCGGCAAACCCGACGAGCGGACGATCGTCGAAGCATGCGACGCGATCGGCGGCTGCTTGCAGCGGCTGGTTCGCGTGCATCCGCAAGTGGCGCCGCGCATCAGCGGAGCCGACGCGCTGCGGTTATTGTTGCGCGGCTTGCAGGACGAACATGTCGCGCCACCGGCCGATCGCGATGCCTTGGAAATGCTCGGCTGGTTGGAGCTGGTGCTCGACGACGCGCCAGCACTGGTGATGGCAGGCTTCAACGAAGAGCTGGTTCCGACGTGCCGCGGCGGCGATCAATTCTTGCCGAACGCGTTGCGTCGCGAGCTGGGCATTGACGATAACGATTGCTGCTACGCGCGCGATGCATATTCGCTGGCGATGATCGCCTCGAGCCGTGCGGCGCTGCGGGTCGTGTTCGGCCGGCGAACCGCCGCGGGCGACCCGCTGCGACCGAGCCGCTTGTTGCTGGCATGCGACGAGTCGAAGATGGCCGAGCGAGCGCGGCGCTGGTTCTCGCCGGCCGAGCACGCGTCGCGAATGGTCTTGGCAGGCGATCTGCGGCCCGGTCGCGCGACCGCCGATTTTCCGGTCCCGCGCCCGCAGCCGCTGCCCGAGCCGGTGACGTCGATGAGCGTCAGCGAGTTCCGCGACTATCTGGCCTGCCCGTACCGTTATTACCTGCGGCACCGGTTGAGGCTGGAAGCGATCG
>DASZPI010000548.1:0-2623 GCA_035550355.1 Pirellulales bacterium | reverse complement strand
TCGCAGTGCCGGATTGATCTCCGAAGCGCCCTGGCCGTGCGACTTGACCACCAGGCCGGCGCTCATTAGGCGCTGTGCCATCCACTGCATGCCGTACGGGTCGCACGCAATCTCTTTGATTTTGTATTGCTCGGCCAGCTTCAGGATGTCGGCGGCAATGAACTCCTGGTCCTGCGCCGAACCTGGCGTAACCGAAAGCAGCTTCTGCTGTTCCCATCGCTTGTAGTCGAACTCGGCAGTCTGGCGGCGCTCGATCTGCTCTTCGCAGACCCAGATGCGCGGGATCACGTCCCACAGGCCCGCGGAATTGCGGCCGTATAGCACGAACGAGCTGGTATCGCTCACGCTCGCCATGTCGAGTCCGCCGTAGTAATGCGGCGCGTCGCCCAGCGGCTTGCTGTTGTTCAGCATCCACGTGGCGTCAGGGATCCATTTAGCCGCGCTGCCAAGCTGCCATTGGTTCAGGTAATACTGGCGGAACGCGGCTTCTTTGTGCGGCAGCCGTTTCGCCTGCTCGAACTCGTCACGGATGAACTGCAGCGAGCAAAACTTACCGAGCGCCGGCATTGCGGCGTGCCATACCCGTTCATCGGTCCAATCAGCGTCCTCGCCGGCTTCGTAGATGAATGCGGCGTACGTCGGGTTGTCGATCACCCCGGAGATCACCTGCTTGGCGTACTCGTACTCGGCATAGAACGCGGTGTCTTTTCGCGTGCCCGCGGTCCCGATGAAGATGAGCAGGTAGTCGTCGCGGGCGCCGAACCCGGTGGTCAGATTCTTCACCAGGTCCGGATCGGCAATGTCTTGGGCTTCGTCGAGAATTACCAGCGACGGTGACCAGCCAGTTTTCGTGGTGCTCTCGGTCGAAAGTGATTGATAGAAGCTGTTCTGTCCGTCGATCGAAATGTTCTTGCTTGATTTGGAGACCGTGCACAGTTCGGCTAGTTCGTCGTCTGCCTCGATCATCTGTCGACAGGTGTCGTAGATGATCGCTGCCTGGGCTCGGTCGTTGGCGACGCTCAACGCCTGCACGCCACGCTTACCCAGGCCCAGCAGCCAGTACAGCACGATCGCTGCGACCAGCGTGGTCTTGGCCTGCTTCCTCGGCAGCATGAGGAACACACGCTTGACCCGGCGGCGGCCGGCGGCGTCGAGATTGCCGAAGATGGTGCTGAGAATCTGCCGCTGGAACGGCAGCAGCTTGAGCGGCTGCCCGCTGTGATCGCCCACGAGCGTAAGGCACTCGGCGAACTGGCAGGCGTGTCGGGCGGCGGCGTTGCGGGGGGCTTTCACCCCTTATCTATGGATCGCAAGCCTCGTCGATGATGCTGAACTGCGAGGCTTTTCCGCTGATCGCTGCGGTCGTGGCTGGAATAATCTGTGCCGAGCCGCCGACTTCACTGCAAACAATCAGCGTCTCGTATGCAAGCCGGTATTCGAAGTAGAGCGCTCCGCCGTCGCTGTCCAGAGGCTCGCACAGGTACGTGTAACATCGCTTATGGCCGGGGCAATCGACGTCTGGGTGATCGAGCCAAGTAAATGGCGGCACGCTGCATACCTCTACCGTCCGCGTCCAGTCGCGGACGTGTATGTGCCGGTTGTGGTATGGACCACCAACGAAACGAATCGGGCCGGATAGTGGCATGCTTGCGATCATTGTGCCACCGGGCATTTATCGCTCTGCACGATGATCCAGCGCCCATTGCATTCGAGCAGCAGCGCACCAGCCCCGATTGGAAGCGTGTAGCCAGGAAACGCGAAGTGGTACCAAGCTGCAACGGTTTCGCGAACGCAGATCATGTTGAGCCTGTCGAACTTTACCAATTCGACTTTGTGGGGCGCATCGTCTCGGGATGGTGCTTCGACGACGGTTCCAAGCACGAACAGCGGCTTGCGTTCGGAATGATCGCTGGCGTACGCGCCAAAAGCAGGATGGCGGTCGCCGCGATTTGGGATTGATCCGGCCGATGGCTTTACGAACGCGACGCCGAACAGTGCGGCTAACGATCTGGCGATGAAGTTTCTACGCTGCATTGTGTTGCTCCCTATTGGACTGTGCCTATGCCATCCCCCGCCGAACGTAGAAGATCCCGAGCGGCGGCCGGGCACCGTGGCCGTTGATAACCTGCGACCAATACCGATCTTCCTGCGCGGCCAGCGCCTTGGCGAATCTGTCTCTAATCAGCAGCTCAACATCGACGTCGAGCACGTCAGAAGCGACGGATCGACTGGTGCGGATCGGCGACAGTGCTGCTGCGGCAGGTGTCGCGGAAGCTGCGGATAAGATCGACCGGATGAATGATCGGCGTGATAGCTTCATGCTTATGCCCTTTTCATTGGTAGCACGTTCGCCCACTTGCTCTTGGCTTTATCCTTGCCCGCGGTCGTCATCGCCTTCACCCGCGTGCGGGCGCTCGGGGTCATGCCAAACTCACTGGCGAACTCGCGCATTTGCTTTAATGCCGCGTTGGCCACGCTCAGGTATGGATTCGGGATGATCTGGCCGTTCACCTTCACGACCAGACCATCGACTTTGATCTTCGTCTCGGCCTCCGTCCAACGGCCGTACACGACGCAGTAGGCGGCGAGAGTTCCGCGGTCGATGCGTGTGAGCAGGCCAAGG
>DASZPI010000547.1:0-2030 GCA_035550355.1 Pirellulales bacterium | reverse complement strand
CCTTCGAGGACGAGGGGCGCAAGCTGGCAACCGTCAGCGAGATTCGCTGGAACGTGCTGCCCGGTGTGCAAGGCGAAGGCTACCTTGTCGAACCGGCCAGCGCCGCTCAAGCGACCGGCATTGCCATTTTCGACGCCGATGTAACGCCGGAACAGGCGCTCCATTCAATTGGTCAGAAATACCTGACAGACCCTCCGATGCGATGGTATGTCGTCGCACCGATCGATCGCGATCATACTTTCTCTTCAATCGTCGATGGCACGATCAAGTCCAAAGAGCCGCACCGCGAGTTCATTTACCGGCAGGCCTTCGAGGCGGGTCGGCAAACGGTCGGCTACGAGGTGCAAAAGCTTCTCGCGCTGGTGGACGACGCCGTGCGAAACAATCAAAAGATCAGCGTCGTCGGCCAAGGCGAAGGTGGGCTGGTCGCCTTTTGCGCCGCAGCGATCGATCCGCGCATCGGCGACACGACGGTCATCGGCTACTTCGGCCCGAGAGAGAAGCTGTACGACGAGCCGATCGATCGCAATATCTGGCGCTGGCTCGACGAATTCGGCGATGCCGAGTTGGCCAGCCTCGTCGCACCGCGCACGTTGATTGTCGAGCACGGCAATTATCCAAGCGTCGACGTTCCGTTCGCGGAAAAGCCGCAGCTAACCCCCGGCTCGATCCGTGCGCCCGATCGTGCGGCGGTAGAGCGGGAGGTGGACCGGGCAAAGCAACTCGTTGGATCGCTGGCAGGCGCAACGCGCCTCGAGCTGCGCGATGCCGAGAACCCACGCATCAGCGGCGTCAACCACAGTGTGTTCAAATATGAATCGCTACCCGATGCCGCCGCGCGCCAGAAGCGCCAGGTCGAGCAGCTCATCAATTTCACGCAGCAGGTGATTCACGACAGTCCCAAGCGGCGCGCCGAATTGTGGTCGAAGGCCGATCGCGCTTCGCGCGATCCCGCGAAATGGCAAGCCTCGACGAACGGGCTGCGCAAGTACTTCTACGACGAAGTCATCGGGCGGGTCGATCAACCATTGCTGCCGCCGAATGTGCGCACGCGACAGAAATATGACACCGCCAAGTACACCGGCTACGAAGTAGGGCTCGATGTGTTCGACGACGTGTTCGCCTACGGCATTTTGCTGTTGCCCAAAGACCTGAAGCCGGGCGAGCGGCGGCCGGTGGTCGTGTGCCAGCACGGGCTCGAGGGACGGCCGGTCGATACGATCGAGCCTGGCGAGCCGGGCGAGCGCTTCTATCATCAGTTTGCCGCCAAGCTCGCCGAGCAAGGCTTCATCACCTACGCGCCGCAGAACCCGTACATCGGCCGCGATCGCTTCCGCATGATCGTTCGCAAGGCGAACCCGTTGGGGCTCGGCCTGTGGAGCTTCATCGTTCCGCAGCATCAACAGACGGTGAACTGGCTCGCTTCGCTGCCAATGGTCGACCCGCAGCGAATCGGCTTCTACGGCCTGAGCTACGGCGGCAAAACGGCCATGCGCGTGCCGGCAATCGTCGAGGGATATTGCTTGTCGATCTGCTCGGGTGATTTCAACGAATGGATCTGGAAGAACACCACCATGGACTGGAAGGGTTCGTACATCGGCAAGCTCGAATGGGAGATGCCCGAGTGGAACCTGGCCAACACGTTCAACTACGCCGAGATGGCCGGGCTGATCGCGCCGCGGCCGTTCATGGTCGAGCGCGGCCATCGCGACGGCGTCGGTTTGGACGAGTACGTGGCGTTCGAGTACGCCAAGGTGCGGCTGCTGTATGTCGACTTGAACATTGCCAACCGTACCGAGATCGAATACTTCGACGGCCCGCACACGATCCACGGCGTGGGCACGTTCGCGTTTCTGCGCAAGCATTTGAATTGGGATGGCACAAAGGACGCGCGATGAAGCCCTTGGACGGTAAGGTCGCGATTGTCACCGGTGCGGGGCGCGGCATCGGCGAGGCGGCGGCGGTCGCATTGGCCGCGGCGGGCGCGAAGGTCGCCGTCAACGATCTCGATGTCGAGCGTGCCGAAGCGG
>DASZPI010000546.1:0-3006 GCA_035550355.1 Pirellulales bacterium | reverse complement strand
CTCGAGGTTGAAGGTGCTGCTGGGCGGCCGCATCGACTACCTGAAGCAAAGCTACGTGCGCAGCAACACCACGAACATCGGTGGCTTTCCGGTCGCGGTGAGCGGGCCCGTGAGCACGACCGATTACTTCTCGCAGTTCTCGCCGCGGGCCGGCGTGACCTACGACCTGGTGCCGGGGGCGATGACCGCCTATGGCATGTACTCGCGGTCGTTCACGCCCAGCGTGGGCGTCGTGAACTTCACGAGCGTGCCACTGCTGCCGGAGTACGGCGACATCTGGGAAGGCGGCTTGAAGACGCAACTCGTCGAAAACTGGACCTGGACCAACGCCGGATTCTACATCCGCGAGCACAACGTCAATGTCGAGCAATTCGTCGGCGTCACCGGCGGCGGCACGCCGATCTTCCAAGTCAGCCAAAGCGGCACCGTGCGCAGCCAAGGTGTCGAATCGAACCTCACGGGCAATATCACCGAGCGGCTGAGCACGATCAGCAACTTCGCCTATGTCGACACGATGCAACAGAGCATCAACCCGTTCGTCAACGGCAAGGCGGTGCGCGGCGTGCCGAACTGGACCGGCAACGTGTGGGCACGCTACAACCTGGTGCAGAACCGTCGCGAAACCTTCGGCACCGCCTTGGGCATGATCTACGTCGGCGATCGCCTGGGCGACTATAACTCTCCGCTGGTACTGCCGTCGTACAACCTGTGGGACCTTGGGTTCTACTACACTCGCGGCCGCATCAATGCCGGCCTGGTGTGGGACAACATCTTCAACCAGACGTACGCACTGTCATCGATCAGCCAGTACCAGGTCATCCCCGGCGCTCCGTCGAACGTCCGCATGACCTTCTCGGCAACCTTCTAGGTGCTCACGTCGGTCGCTGCCGTCTTGCTCGTCCGCATGCGTTGCATTCGCAGCGGTGCTAGTACGCTGACAGTCGATGTTTGCCAGAGCGATTAACTTGCCTGGCCGTTACGACCGATGCTATTCGAACGGCCGACGCATCTTCGCGCGCGGCCTGTTCACACTTGCCGACTGCGCGAGGATGCTGTGCGCGCGCCGCCGAATTGCGTGTATACCGCGATTGCGATCCTGGGGCTGCTGGCACTCCACCAGCGCTGCAGTGCGGTCGAAGGCGACAGCGCCTTCCCACTGCCTGCGTCCGCCCCGAGCGAGCCGTACCTGACGCTACCCGCCGATTTCGCGCAGCCGGCGGCCTTCCTCGGCGACCCGCACGGCGAACAAGAAGACGAGCCCCAGGCTCGCGAAGCCGCCGGGAAGCTTGGACTCGACAACGGCAAACTCGAGCCCTGGCCCAACATTTCGCAGCCGGGTCCCGACATGGGCGACGCCCCGAACAGCGCGTACACGCTGCCCAAAGGGGGCGCGCAGATCGAATTCTCGCCCGCTACGCTGCTGGGCCGCGATCGCCAAAGTCCGCCGGCCTACGCGGCCCCGTTCCTGCTGCGCTACGGGCTGACCGACGACGTCGAGTTCCGCGTCTTCGGCAATGGCTACAACAGCATTGGCGGCGTCGATCCGTTTACCGGCGTCAGTCCGCCGAATCTCGACATGAAGGTGCACCTGTGGGACGACGCCAAAAAGTGGCTGCTTCCCGCGGCGTCGTTGGAGGTGTATCTGACCACCACCTGGGGCACGCCGGCTTTCTCCTCCGGCTGGCAACCGTCGATCAACATGAACTTCGACCTGCCGGTGACCGAGCGGCTCAACCTGGAATGGACCCTTGGGTACAGCGGCGTGCAGCAGGCGCTCGACGTCCGCACAGGCGAAAGGTTCGTGCCGCGTTTCAATCACGTCGTGTCTGAGTTCCAACGCATCGATTCCAATGCGTACCAGTTCTCAGTTCAATGGGCGGTCGAATACCAGGTCACCGATCGGCTCGACGTGTTCGTCGATGGATTCCACAACGGCGCACTGCACTTGAATGTCGGCTCGGGCGACATGGTCGGCCAGGGGATCTTCTGGAAGTTCAATTACCGCTTCCTCGGATTCGCCTCGGTGAGCGAAGGCCTGACGCCGAATATTGCCAGCATCGGCGGGCAAGTGGGCTTTGCCTACGCGCTTTAGGCGCGTGCGCAGCCCAACTCACGACATCATAATTCGACGTCGGCAACCCAAATCGCATTCGGTCCGCGGCTGTAGCCGTGGTAATAAAACAGCATCCAGCGCCGCCCGGAGATCGGCACCAGCCAGGGATAGCCATAGTCGCTATGCTTGTCGCCGGCAATGCGCGGAAACTCGAGCAGCACACGCTCGCGCTTGAAGTCGAGCGCTTTCGCACTGGCGCGCCACAGCCAAATCCGACCCGGGTCACCGCGTTCGGTCGTCAAGACCAGCAGTTCGTCGGGCTTCTCAGGATTCACCACCGCACACGGCGCCGCCAGGCTGTGCGTCTTGGGATTCTCCGGCGCAAGCTCCGAAAGCTTGGTCGTCCAATGCTGGCCGTGGTCGTCGGAAACCGCAACGTACTCTTGGCCTTTCCGGGCTTTGCCTCGCAAAATTGCGATCAGCCGCTCGGCGCTCGAAACGAGCACCGGTTCGGCCGCGTCGGCTTCACTAATCCGACGCGGCTCGCTCCAGGTGCGACCGTCATCGTTCGAGGCAGCCAACCAAATGCCTGTCTGGTACGGCTGGGAACCGTCACGGTAATGCCCCACGACGCCAAGGCCTGTGCCGGGAATCTCGACGAAGTTTCCAAACACCGATCCGGTGCGGTTCGGGCCAAGCGTTGCGGTGTCTGTGGGCACCCAGTTCTTCCCGCTGTCGGTCGACCGCCAGCCGAAGATGTGGTTGCCTTCGCCTGCGGTGTACGCCATTGCCAGAACGACCAGTGCCCCATCGCCTGCCACGCCCAGCGCCAGATTGCCACTCTGCGTGTAATCCTTGCCTTTGCCGAATTCGCGCAACACATGCGGAGCAGTGAACGTCTTTCCGTTGTCGGCCGAAATCGAGATCGCCGGCGACCCTCCGCCATGGTTGCC
>DASZPI010000545.1:0-1955 GCA_035550355.1 Pirellulales bacterium | reverse complement strand
GTTCGTTGCGCAGCTCGAGCTCGTGCGTCCGCTCAGCCACCCGCGCTTCGAGCGATTGATTCAACAGCAGTAACTGTCGTTCCGCACGCTTCATCTCCGTCACATCCGAGTAAATCCCCTGAATTCCAATCAGATTGCGCTTGGCATCGCGCAGCGGGACCCGACGCACTTGCACATATTGCGCGTCCTCGTTCAGGCCAATCGCCTGAATGCGATCAAGGATCTGGCCCGTTCGAATCACGGCGGCCTCGTCTTGCTCAAACTGCTCGGCCAACGCCCGCGAGAACAGGTCGGCGTCGGACCTGCCGACGATTTCAGAAGGATCGATCTTCCATTGCTCGCAGAACTGCGGATTCGCAAAAGTGTATCTGCCTTCGAGATCCTTGCGCGTGATGCCCAGCGGCAAGGTCTCGACCAACGAGTGGTACAACACGTTCAAATCGCGGATCGATTTTTGCGCGCGGGCGTGCGCCGCGACCTCCTTTTCGTACTTCTGGTTCAGTACCACCGCATCTTCGAAACCCGCCAGCAGCACTTCGAGCAATTGATTGCGGCTGGCGTCGAGTTCGAATTCGGTTTGCAGAAAAACAATGCGATCATGCGACGACGGGCCTTGGTTGGGTGTCGTCGCCTTGCGCTGCAAAATGCGCGTCAGGCGTTCGACGATCTCGCGCGGCTGCTGTCCCTTGCTGATGAAACCATCGGCGCCCGCTTCGAGACCGCGCAACACGTTGATCGGATCAGCAAACCGAGTTAGCAGCACCACCGGCAACCCGGCTAACTGCGAATCGCCCTTCACGCGACGGCACAGGTGAAACCCGTTTTCGCCCGGCAGATGCAAGTCGGCTAATAACAGGTCGTACGCGCTAGCACGCAGTTGCGCGAACCCTTGCTCGGCATTGGCGGACACATCGACCTCAAACCCCGCAGCGCCGACAAAGAACGAGATCTCGCGCGCTTCGATCGGATTATCTTCGACAATTAGGATATGCGGCATGGCTTCGGCGGCCTCGCAGAGATTTCGAGTTGATTGGATGTTGCAACGCCAAGCACCTGCGAGATCGCACGGCAAAACCGATCGACCTCATCGTGTAGTTCGCTGACTTCCGAGCCAAAATCGTCGGTCCCACCCTCGTTCGCGAGTCGCTCAACGTGCAGCGCCGCACGCGCCACCGCGTGACCGGCCAGCGCGTCGGCCGAGCCTCGCAGCGTGTGCGCCGCCCTGATCAAACGCTGCACGTCGTGTTCGTCAATCGCCTGTGACAGCTCGACCATCATTCGCGGACACAGTTCAAGAAACGTCGTGATCAATCCGCGCAACATTTCATGATCGTTGCCGTAGCGCTCGAGTGCGGCGCAGCAATCGAATACCTCTGAATCAGCCGTCGCGACCGGTTCAACGGCTCCTGGAACAGGCTTGCATTGATCGGCCTGCCGATCCGTCCAGGTCGGTCGAGTCGGCTGTTGATCACACTCGACCATAGACAATAACGCCTCGGCCGTGATCGGTTTCGAGAGATAATCATTCATACCCGCCGCCAGGCAGCGTTCGCGGTCACCCTTCATCACGTTCGCGGTCATGGCGATGATCGGCACGTGTTCGCCGCTCGGCGATTCGCGACGGCGGATCTCGCCGGCCGCTTGCAATCCGTCCATTTCCGGCATCTGCATGTCCATCAGCACAACGTCGAACCGCTGCTCTCCGAACCGTGCGAGCGCTTCGGTGCCGTTGTTTGCCACCACCACGTCGTGCCCACGCCGCCTGAGAATGCCCAGGGCGACTTTCTGGTTCACCGGACTGTCTTCGACCAGCAGAATCCTCCGCGGGGCGCTGACCACGGTGCTGAGCGGCGATGGCGCGATCGCGTTCGGTGCTCCCGTAGCCTGCCGATCGAGACCAAAGCTCGCCGTGAAGTGGAACGTGCTCCCTCGCCCCAGAGCGCTTTCAACCCAAA
>DASZPI010000544.1:0-5380 GCA_035550355.1 Pirellulales bacterium | reverse complement strand
ATCGAGGTTCTGGAGTTAGTCGCCCAGGGACTGGCCAATAAGCAAATCGCCGCCCGACTGGGCAAGGCCAGCGGCACGGTGAAGATCCACGTACAGAACATTATCGCCAAGCTCGGCGCGACCGACCGCACGCAGGCGGTGACCATCGCCGTGCAGCGCGGGATCATTCATCTGAAATGACGAATTTCGAATGACTAATGACCAAAGACTGACGAAGCACGAATGACGAATGGGAGCAGGGCCCCGCAACGTTCGATATTCGTCATTTGTCATTCTTTTCGCCTTAGGACCTAGACCCTCGTCATTTCCTGAGAGCGTTTCTTTTCTCGCGTCCCCTGTAGCGGGCCGCACCGCCTCGGATTAGATTCGTGGGACCAATTCCTACCCCTGCGCAGGTCCCGCCATGACACGTTCGCTGATCGCTGCCTGGTTGATTGTCGCATTCATGTCCGCCGCCGCTCAGGCCGAGCCAATGCCGGTCATTACGGTCGTCAAGAACCTCGAGAACCCCGAGAGCGTGTGCATCGGCGGCGACGGCAAATATTACGTCACGGTGATCGGCAAACGCGATACGCCGGGCGACGGCAGCGTGGCGCGCGTTGTGCCAGGGATGGCCGAGACATTTGCCACGGGGCTCGACGATCCGAAAGGAATCGCTCCGCTGGGCGACGGCTTTGTGGTTGCCGACGTGACGCGCGTCGTAAAGATCGACAGCAAAGGGGCGGTCAGCGTGTTGGCCGGTGCAGACGCATTTCCGATTCCGCCGCTATTCCTCAACGACATTGCTGTCGACACCTCGGGTAACGTGTTCGTCACCGACACGGGCGATCGTAAGGGGGCCGGCGGTGGACTGTTCATGATTAGCCCACAGGGCAAGGTCACGGCCGTGTTGCACGCTACCAAGGGAGCGGCGCTCAAGGGTCCCAATGGCGTGATGGTTGATGACGCGGAACACGTGCTCCTGGCCGACTTTTTGGCCGGTCAGGTGTTTCGGGTCACGTTGGCCGACGGGACGATGCAGATGATCGCCGACGGCTACCCAGGCGCCGACGGCCTGGCCCGCGACTACGACGGCAACCTGTACCTCAGCCAATGGCTGACGGGCGACGTGTCGGTGCTGCCTGCGGGAAGCAAGAGCTGGCAGAAACTATCGACTGGCGCCTTTCAATCGGCGGCTGATATTTGCATCAACTATAAGAGCGGCCACGTCGTGGTCCCCGACATGAAGGGGGGCACGCTGTCGACCGTGGCACTCAAGTCCGGCAATCCGAGCGATGTCAATGAAGCACCGCTGGAGTCGGTGGCGATTGTCCCGGCGTGGGAGAACGTCGAGATCGTTCGGCCGATCGTGCTCACCCATGCTGGCGACGGCAGCGGGCGGACGTTCGTCGCCTCGCAGTTGGGCAAGGTTTTCATCCTGCCCAGCGACCCCAGTGGCAGCGATGCGAAACTGTTCTTCGACCTGCAATCGAAGGTCGTCTACAAAGAGAAAGAAAACGAAGAAGGCTTCTTGGGGATGGCGTTCCATCCCAAGTTCAAGACCAACGGCCAGTTCTTCGTGTACTACACGTCGACGGCCGGCGAGCATTTGTCGGTGATCTCACGGTTTACCGTTGATCCGAGTAACCCGGACTTTTGCGATCCCAAAAGCGAACAGGAGATCTTGCGGATCCAGCAACCGTTCTGGAACCATAATGGCGGCACGCTTGCTTTCGGCCCCGATGGCTACTTGTACGTCGGCCTGGGCGACGGCGGCAAGCGCGACGATCCCGAGCGCAACGGCCAGAACTACCAGGCGCTGCTGGGTTCGATCCTGCGCCTTGACGTCGATCATCACGATGCGGGCAAGGCGTACGCCGTGCCGAAGGACAATCCTTACGTCGGGCGCAGCGATGCCGCCCCCGAAAATTTCTCGAAGGGTTGGCGGAACATTTGGCGGCTGTCGTTCGATCGCGCGACCGGAGCGCTGTGGGTGGCCGATGTCGGGCAAGATATTTGGGAAGAGATCAACGTCGTCGAGCCGGGGGGCAACTACGGCTGGAACCTGCGCGAGGCCATGCACAAGTTCATGCCCGAGGGTTCACTGCCCCGCCCTGACTTGAAGGAACCAATCTGGGAGTATCATCACGACCTCGGCAAGAGCATCACGGGCGGCCATGTGTACCGCGGTAAGCAAGCGCCCGACCTTATCGGCTCGTACCTGTATGCCGACTACGTGACGGGCCGCGTGTGGTCGTTGGTCTACGATAGCTCGGCCAAGCGCGTCGTCAGCAACCGCTCGATCATCGGCAACATTTCGCCGGTGATGTCGTTCGGTGAAGACGAGGCGGGCGAAGTCTACTTTCTGACCGTGCAGGGGAAGATTTTTCGCTTCGCGAAGAAATGACGGTGGCAAAAGCGAGTCGTTGAAAGCGGGAAGCGCACAGGGATAACTTCGATCCGTTTTGCGCTTTTCAGACCAGCCCCCACTTCTTACGCAAGTACCATTCGACCCCGAGCAGGCCGACGAACAGCCCGAAGAACGGCCAGGTGTCCCAGAGCGTGGTCTTGCTCTGCACCTCGACGCGCAGGCGATCGGTCGCCTTGCCAAGTTCGTCGAGCAGCGACGGCAATTGCTCGGGCGCGACCGAATGTCCGCCGGTCATGGCGGCCAGGCTTTCGAGCAAAGCCCGATCGGCCGCGGGATTGTCGAGCTCCAGATCCTGGTTGAACACCAGAAACCGTGCCTGTGCGGCGCCGATCAGGTCGTCGCCATGCGTGCCTGTGACACGGATCATGTAGTCGCCGGGGGGTTGCGTCTCCGCAAAGGTGCCGGCACTGTTGGATGGTTGACGTCGGACGTGCACGGCCACCGGCGGACCAGCGGGACCCTGCACTTCGACTTTGAACGTGGCGTCCAGGATCGGTTCACCGTGGGCGTTGTGCGCAGCGACGGTGAAATCGACCCGAGCGCCAGGCGCATACCGACGTTGATCGAGTGCGAGCGTGACGCTCCCTTCGGACGACGCTTCCTTACGCGCCAACCACAGGACGGTCTGCCGCCAGAAGCGCTTGTGCGCTGCCTCGTGGCCGGTCATCCACCAATGCCAGGTCGAATCGATTGCGAAGGCAATCACGCGGCCGGCGCCGAAATCCTTGGCCACCAACAACGGCTGGCTGCGCTCGCTCTCGGCGAGCACTTGCGCGCCGGGCTTGATGCCGCGGAACCGGTTCGCCCCTTCGAGCGGCGGCAGTTCTGCCCAGGCGCTGGCGTTACGACTTGGCGGCGCCAACTGCATCAGGCTCTGCGTGTTGCCGATCGGGGTCGGCCGCATCCGCGGATGCTCGCTCAAGTGCAGGTCGGCGCGCAGCGGCTCGTCGAAATTCTGCCGCTCGAGGCGATCGATTGTGATCGGCAACACGTCGGCTAGCGCCGTGCGCCCGTAACCACCGGGGCCGAAGCTGTGAAACCCGCCGAGCATGATGAACCCCGCGCCGTGTTGCACGGCCGTGGACAGCTTGGCGAGCTCGTCGGGCGTGAGGGTTGACGAGTCGAGATCGCCGAGGATGTACACGTCGTATTTGCCCGGGTCGAACCGTTCGCTCAAATCAGCGGGCTTCGTTTCGGGCTTGCGGGCGTCGATGCGCAGAAAATCGACCTTAATGTCGGGCGAGGCGTCGAGCGCA
The DNA here is from genome assembly GCA_035550355.1 of Pirellulales bacterium. Lineage (GTDB taxonomy): Bacteria > Planctomycetota > Planctomycetia > Pirellulales > PNKZ01 > DATAXP01. Next base: position 1,714 of record DASZPI010000544.1, on the reverse strand, counting down.
CGGCGCAAGAATTTCGATTCGACCCGCGCGACTCCTTCCAGGTACAGCACGTTCAGGCCGCCTTTGAGCACGGTGACGAAGGTGCTCATTTCGTTGTTGGTCGTCACCAGCTCGCCGCTTTGTTCGGGGACGCGGAGCGTGACCTTGAATTCGCCGGGGATTTCGGGTGTGTATTCGAGCTCGACGGGAACGCGTTCGGCGTCGGACTTTGCCTGGATCGGCACGGCGGCGACGGGCGTCATCACTCCAGGCGACGTTTCGAACAGCAGTTGCGCGGGCATGGTACGGTTGACGAAACCATCGATCCGCACCGTGCCGGACGTCGAAAGCGGATTCTTCACGTACACGGTCGACGGCACCAAAAACGTCTCGACTGCCACGTCGCGTGCTTGGCCCTGCGCGCGCCCCTGTCCGAAAGGGACCGTGTAGAGCGGGTAGCCCAGATCGGCCATTCGGCGAACCGGCACCTGCGGGGGCAAATCGAGCGGCGCAATGGCACGCTGGGCGCCATCGCCCAGCAGAATGATGCCTGCGATTCGGCGATCCGCCTCGCGCTGGAGCAAGCCTTCGAGCACCGCGCCCATTGCGGTTTCACTGCCGACCGGCTTTTCTCCCAGGTCGATCACGCCGTCCTCGAAAATGAGCGGATGCAATCGAGCGTCGAATGCGAACATCTGCACGTCGACCTCTTGCTTCAACGCGTCGAGTTTGGGAGCCGCCTCGTCGAGCGTCGTGCGCAGCATCTCCCAACGAGTCTTCTTGCCCGCCGCATCGTCGACCTGCATGCTCCGCGATCGATCGGCCAGCACGACGATCGTTGCCGGCTGCTTGAGGGTCGTCGTATGCACGAGCGTCGGACGCAGCAGCCCTAGCAACGTGAGCAGGATGACCGTAATTCGCAAACCAACGAGAATCCTGCGTCGCCGCGCCGTGATCTTGTCGCGGGCTGGCCCCAATGCCAACAGCGCCAGCAAGACCGCAACGAGCACAATGATCAGCCCGTAGCCGCCAACCGGGTTCAGTGAGAAGTGGACGTCGGGAGACATTCAGTCGAATCAAAAGACGAAAAGCGGCATGCGTACAGCGAAGCCGACGGGGCTCCTTTACACCTTCCGTTTGCGGCATTCCGGTTTGAACATCGTTATGCTCTGTAGAACCGGTTTGCCAAGAGGTGTTCCAAACCCAGCACCACCGCAACGACGACCATCAACAGAGGAAACAGCTCGCGACCCACGCGACTGCTCGATACCTCGCGCTCGAGTTGATCGCGGCTACGGGCGATGCGCACGTTCGTTTTGCCGAACAGGTCTTTGATGGCCTCGGGGGCGGTGCGCTCGAGCTGGGTGGCCTCGGGCGCCAAATTGACGCTGAATCCCAGGTGCACGCCGTCGCGTTGGCCCCCGGCCGAGATGCGGTAGTCGCCCGGCTCGTCGGTCGCGGGAACGATGATGACGTTCTGCTTGGGATCGGCGGTGACGCGCTCACTCGCTCCACCGGGCATCGTCAGCAAGTACGTTGGCCGGCGTTGTTCAGGCTGCAGCCGCACCGTCGCGGTCTGCCCCGTTTGATAGTTGAGTTGCGTATCGCTGCTGCCGACCAGGTAAAGCGTGATTTCGTTCGTGAGCATCACGAACGGCCAAGGCTCGAAGCCGGTTGGCAACAAGTTCCAGCGGTCGCCTGCCGAAACATGCGGCGATTCGGACAACGGTGTGGT
>DASZPI010000543.1:0-5870 GCA_035550355.1 Pirellulales bacterium | reverse complement strand
ACGACCGGCGACGAGCCGTTCTTCAATTTCGTGCAGCGCCATGCCGAGCTTTGGAAGCTGGGCCAGAAGGGCAAGGACAACGGCTGCCTGATCGCGATCGCTGTCAACGATCACGAGTTCCGCATCCATCCCGGCCGGGGGTTGGAAGGGATCATGCCCGACTCGTGGTGCGGATCGTTGTCGCGCGACGTGGGCCGGCCCCAATTCCAGGCGGGCCAATTTGGCAAGGGCGTGTTCGACGTGACGGTCGCGGTGGCCAATCGGATTGCCGACGACGCCGGCGTCAAGCTGACCGGCATTCCCGATCAGCGGCACGTTGAGCAGTCGACCGATCCGGCCGTCGTGTTCGTCACGCTGGCATTGATTCTCATCGTGTCGTTTTTCATTTTTCGAGCCAATTGGCGGTATCAACGTTCGCACGGCGGTCGATCGCGCGGGTCGAACTGGACCGGCGGGTTCGGCGGCTTTGGCGGGAGCTCGTGGGGGGGCGGATCGTTTAGCGGCGGCTCGTGGGGAGGCGGCTCGGGAGGCGGATCGTTCGGCGGCGGCGGCACCTTCAGCGGCGGCGGTGGCGGCACGAAGTGGTGAGCCGCCGCACGCGCAGCCCCTTGCCGCTGCGCGCCACGCGCCACACAATACGGCCAACTTTATCTCGGGGGTCCAACTCGCATGAAAGCGTTTCTCGGCGTCATTGGTGTGCTGGTGCTCATCGCCCTGGTCGGCGGCGGCTGCGTGATGCGCGGTTACAACGAGGCAATGACCCTCGATGCCAACGTCAAGCAAAACTGGTCTGAGGTCGAAAACCAACTGCAGCGCCGTTTCGACTTGATCCCGCAGCTCGTCGAAACCGTCAAGGGCGTGGCAGGGCAGGAGCAAAAGGTGTTTCTGGGCATTGCCGAAGCGCAAAAGGCGTACTTCCAGGCGGGCAGCGTGGCCCAAAAGGCCGAGGCCGCCAGCGACCTGCAAGGCGCCCTGTCGCGTTTGCTGTTGCTGCAACAGCAGTATCCGCAACTCAAGAGCAACGAAAACTTCCTGAAGCTGCAAGACTCGATCGAAGGAACCGAGAACCGCCTGTCGGTGGCGCGCAACCACTACAACGGCGCGGTGCAGCAGCTCGACGTGTTCATGCGGCAGTTCCCGAGCAGCTTCTATGCCAGCCTCGCGGGCGTCGAGCATCCGGCATACTTCAAGGTCACGAACGAAGAGGCGAAGACCGCTCCGAAGATCGACTTCTCGGGGAAAAGCTAACTTGCATTTGAAAAGCTGATGGCCAAGCACTCGCCCCGTTTTCTCAAGCTCTCGGAAGACGCCCGCAGCGGCGTGCGCGAGATCAGCATCGACCAGGTGCACAAGCGGCTGGCCGACGCGCAGCCGCCGCTGATCGTCGACGTGCGCGAGGACCACGAGTGGTCGCAGGGCCACCTGCCGCAGGCGGTGCACTTGGGCCGCGGTATTTTGGAGCGCGACATCGAGCAGCGCGTCCCCGACGTGCACGCCGAACTGATTCTGTACTGCGGCGGCGGCTACCGCTCGGCGTTGGCTGCCGAGAGCCTGCAGAAGATGGGCTACGACAACGTCTGGTCGATGGCCGGGGGTTGGCGCGGCTGGCGCGACGCCAACCTGCCGATCGAGCAGCCGTAGCGAAACCGCCGGCTTGGCCTCGATTGCTTGTTCGTGCTTTCTCGTTTTCGTGTTTTCGTGACTCTTACGAAGTTAATCACGAAAGCACGAAAGGTCGAAAGCCCGAAATCCGGGCGGCGGCATTCTACTCGGTTGCGCCGCTCGCAGGGGTTGCGAGCTTGCGCACCGCGCGCCCGGCAAGGGCGCCGGTGGGCACGCTGTCGAAAATCGCCGGCGTGCCGTTGACGAACGAGTAGCGCACGCCGGTCGAGTAGCGGAACGGCTCGTCGAACGTGGCGTGGTCGCGGAAGGTCTTCGGATCGAGCACCACGACATCGGCCGCTTGTCCCTCGCGCAAGTAGCCGCGATCGCGCAGGCCGAGAATGTCGGCCGGCAGGCCGCTGGCGCTGCGGATCGCGTCGCCCAGCGGCATCACGTCTTCTTGAATGGCGTACATGCCGATCTTGCGTGGGAAGGTGCCGAAGCTGCGCGGATGCGGCTGATCGCTGCCCGGGATCTTCGCGCTGCCGTCGCTGGCGGTGGCGACCCACGGCAGGCGCATCGCCATCCGCACGTCGTCTTCGCTCATGCTGAAGTTGACGATGCTCGCGCCGCCGTGACGCTCAATTTCATACACAAGGTCGATGGCGGGGCGCTGCTCGTCGGCGGCGATCCGCGACAAGCGCTTGCCCACCCAATCGCGGCGCGCCTTGTACCGGGCGATTTGCAGACCGTCCTTCGCTTCCTCGACGCGACGCGCAATCTCGATATACAGTTCGCTGCCCGGCCCAGCCGCATCCAGGCGCTCGACCATCGCTTCGCGACCCCCTTCGCGCGCCGCCGGCGGAATTACCACCGCCTCGAGCGATGTCGACGACGCGGTGTACGGATACTGGTCGGCAGTGACCAGTTGTCCGGCGGACTGCGCCTTCTCGACAAGGTCGGCGGCAATCCGCAGGCTGCCCCAGTGGTTGCGTCCGGCGGCCTTGAAGTGCGAAATGTGCACCGGCGTCTTCGCGCGGCGACCGATCTCCAGCGCCTCGTTCACGGCGTCGAACAACTCGGTCCCTTCGCCGCGGATGTGGCTGGCATAGATGCCGCCATGGTCGCCCACGACCGAGGCAATCGCCACCAGCTCCTCCGTTGACGCATACACGCTCGGCACATAGATCAAACCCGTCGACATGCCCCATGCCCCGTCGCGCATCGCGGCCTCGGCCAGCTCGAGCATCTTCGTCAGCTCGCTGTCGCTGGGAGGCCGCCGAGCGGCGCCGAGCACTTCGCGACGCAGCGAGCCTTGCGGCAGCAGATGCAACACATTGGTGCCCGCGCCGGCTGCATCGACCTGGTCGAGATACTTCTTCACATCGACCGGCCCACTGCCGCAGTTGCCGGTGACGATGGTCGTGCAGCCCTGCGTCAGATAGTTGACATTGGCGCGCGTGTCGGGGGCCACGATCTCGTTGTCGCTGTGCGTGTGCAGGTCGATGAACCCGGGAGCCACGATCATGCCGCGGCAATCGATCACGCGCTCGACGGCGCCGCGCTCGAACGTGCCCACCGCAACGATTTTCGCGCCGCGGATCGCCACCTCGCCCGGCACGCCGTCGTCGCCCGAACCGTCGAACACCGTGCCGCCGGCGAGCACAACATCGGCATCGATCGCCGCGGCCGCGAGGCGCTGCGAAGCGACGAGCGTGGCAAGCATTGCAACCGTTGAAAACATCTGCCAACAGCGCATCGTATCTCCTCAGCGTTGAATCAGTCCTTCTCCCGTTGGGAGAAGGTGGCCGAAGGCCGGATGAGGGAGCAGCGGCTTGTGTGCCCTTGCCGCTGCTCGCTGACCCGGTCGCCGCGGCAGCCATCCTTTCCCAAAGGAAGCGGGTTAGGTCAAGGCTCGTGGACCATCTCGGCTCCGTCGATTGCCACCGGCACCGTGATCGCAGGCGCCTTTGCTCGCAGCCGCTCGGCCACCTGCGCCAACCACGCTGCCTCGGGCATACGGTAGGGGCGAAACTTCTCGAGCCGCCCTTGCTCTTCGCTGTGCAGGAAGGCGCGGTTCGGGCCCAGCCGGCTGGCTGCGGGCGAGTCGATCAGCGTGCTCGAATCGGCCACGCTCATTTGGAACAGCACGCGGGTCTCGAACTCGCGCAGCGTGGCGCGCTCGAAGCTGCGCTGTACGTTGTTCAGCGTGTCGGCCCAGACGATTGCGTGGATGCCCAGGGCCGGTCCTTCGCGCAGGATATTCACCAGTTGCTTCGCGGGACTCGGCTTCTCGCTGCCGCGCGCGAAGCTGAAATCGTCCTCCGCCTTGCGCAGATCGCGGAAGCGTTGCAGGTCGTAGACGAACAGGTAGATCGGCACGGCGTCGATCTCGCTCGACGCTTGCCGCCGCTGCAACTCGGCCTCGAGCTCGCCGACGATGCGTGCGGTGTCGCGTGGGCCGCCCAGGTCGATGCCCTGCGGCAGCGTGCGCGCCATCGCCGGCAGCGTGTCCACGAACATCGCGTCGGGCGATTGGCCGTCGAGCGCGTAGAACTTGGCTCGCGGCTGATGGGCGGCGATGCCGACCATCGCAATGCTCATCATCGCCAGCGCCGCCTCGGCCTGCTGGCCGATCAACAGCATGTTGTTGCCGCTTTGGGCTCGGAACACGGCGGCGGTCGGGTCCTTGATGGCAATCGCGTCGCCCAGCCAGGCGTGTGCCACCGCGCCGCCGGCGCTTGCGGCCGCGGCGTCGCCGGCCAATGCCGCGACGAGCAGATGATTCTTTTCGACCTCGGCCGGCACGTTGCCTTCGAACACGATCTGTCCTTCGGCCTTCACGCCGTGCGCCACGGCCAGCTCGTGCACCTTGCGCAGGTAGCGCTCGTGCTTGTCGTCGCTCAGCCACACCACCTGGAACAGGTTGTTGCCTTCGCTGCGGCCGTTGGCGTCGTTGTAGATCGCTTCGCCGGGGCGGGTGAGCAGCCGGGCGGCGGAGTTTTCTTCGCTGAGGATCAGGTTCGCATCGGCCTCGCTGCACTGCAGCGCGATGCGCACGGCAAACTGCCCCAGCGTGGCCCGCGGCAGACTGTACGCGCCGCCGAGCGTCTGGCTGCCCAGGTTCACGTGGATGCCGAAGGCGCGGCCTTGCCGCACCAGGCGATCCAACAGCAGCGACACGTCCTGCGAGATCTTGTCGTCCTCGACGAAGAATTCCTGGAACTCGTCCACGATCAGCAGAATGCGCGGCATCGCCTGCGGGTGGCCGGTGCGGCGGTACTCGCCCAAGTCGGCCACGCCCAGATCGCGGAACAGGTCGCCGCGGGCTTTCAGCTCGGCGTCCAAACGCTGCAACACGCTCAGGCCGAACTCGCGTTCGCTTTCGATCGCGATCACCCGGGCATGCGGCAGTTGGTACTCGGCGTAGGTTTTGAACTCGACGCCCTTCTTAAAGTCGATGAGGTACACCTGCACCTGGTCGGGGCTGTAGACCAAGGCCAGGTTCGTGACCAAGGCGTGCATGAGCGTCGATTTGCCGGAGCCGGTTTTGCCGGCAATCAGCACGTGCTGCGCGGTGCCGCGTCCCAGGCGCAAGAACTGTCGTTTGGTGGCTCCCGCGCGGCCCAGCGCCACTTCGACGCCGCTGCTGGTGTCGCCCTTCCACCATTGTTCCTCGGGCGGGGCGATGAACTCGAACGGCACCTCGACGCGGTTGGCGTTCTTGGCCCCCTCGCCCACGCGATGCACGATTTGGCTAAAGCGTTCCTGCGTCGGCGGTGATTCCAAGGTCAACGGGAACCGCTCGAACATTTCGTTCTTCCACACGAAGCCTTCTTCGCGCCACACCAGGCGGGCGGCGTTTTGCTCCAGGTCGGCCACGCGAAAGCCGTGCGGCAACGGCAGCTTCGAGTCGATGCTCAGCAGCGTGTACACGCCGCAGCGCGCTCCGGTGGTGACGATGCTCATCAAGTGCCGCAACGCCGCGTCGGTGAACCCGAACGGGAAGTTCGCCACGACCAGCACGCGGAACGGCTCGGCCACCTCGCCGGCCTGGCGGTTGTAGTCTTCGATCGTGTCGTATTCGTTCCGCAGGTACTTCTGGATGACGTTGGCCATGTGCGCGGTCAGGTCGGCCAGCTTCTGCTCGATCTGCTGCGGATCGGTCCAGATTTTGTGCGTGACGAGCAGCTCGTCGTAATCGGCCAGGTGCATGAAGCCGCCGAAGTTCTGTCCCAGGCCGACCGGGTCGATGATCGTGAACCGCA
>DASZPI010000542.1:0-1523 GCA_035550355.1 Pirellulales bacterium | reverse complement strand
CCGTATTTTCGCGCGATGTAGCCATCCAGCCAGTCGGTGGTCGCGCCGAGCAGAAACAGCAGCAGGCTAGTGAAGTACCACTGGCAGGCGATGAATGCGAACAGCACCAGTGACAACAGCAGCCGAGCCGCCGTGAGCTGGTTCGGCAGGTTCATCACCGTTGCCGGCGCCTTCGTGGTTGTCGCCATGCCAACCGTCTCGCGTGCTTCGCCGGGATGTGGTTTTAACGCGCTCGGCCGAGCGGGGCCGCTACCAAATCATATCCTTGGCTGCCAACAATCTCGCAAGGCACGATCGCTCCGGCTCGCAATTTCTTGCCCGTAACGTAAACCACCGAATCGACATCGGGCGCATCGGCGTAGGTGCGTCCGATCCAAACATCGCGTTCGCCCGGCACCTGCACATCCAATAATACTTCGCAGGCCTGGCCGACGCGCTCGGCATTCCATTGGAACGCAAGCTGTTGCTGCACGGCCATTAACGCATTGTGCCGGGCCAGCTTCACCGGTTCCGGCACATGATCCGGCAACCTTGCGGCGGGAGTGTCGGGCTCGAACGAATATGTGAATACACCCAAGCGCTCGAACCGCTGCTCGAGGGCAAACTCCACTAGCTCGTCGAACTGTTCGTCGGTTTCACCAGGGAATCCCGTGATGAACGTGGTTCGCAGGGCCAAGGCCGGAATCGCCGCGCGCAGCCGCTTGATGACTGCGACCGTTTCGGCCTTGTTCACACGCCGTTGCATGCGCCGCAGCATGGTGTCGTTGATGTGTTGCAGCGGCATGTCGAGGTAATGCACGACCTTTTTACTGGTCGCCAGCACTTCGACGAGCTCGTCGGTGACGTACATCGGATAGACGTACATCACGCGAATCCAATCGAGGCCCTCGATCGCGTCCAACTCGGCCAACAGGTCGGCCAACCGGGGCCGACCGTACAAGTCGATGCCGTAGTACGTCGTGTCCTGAGCCACGATGTTCAGCTCGCGAACGCCGTCGGCCACCAGCTCGCGCGCTTCGGCGACCACTTCTTCGATCGGCTTGGTGGCGTGCTTGCCGCGCATCTTGGGAATCGCGCAAAACGTGCACAGCCGGTCGCAACCTTCGGAAATCTTCAGAAAGGCAAAATGCCTCGGCGTGATCCGCAGTCGACCGCGATCGGACAGCGCCACCGACGGCGCCGGGCGAAACACGCTGCGCTGCTCGTGCAGCCGGCCGACGAGCCGGTCGGCCACTTTGGTCACGTGTTCGCGGCCGAAGACTCCCACCAGGTGATCGATTTCCGGCAGCTCTTCGAGCAGCGCTTCCTTTTGGCGTTCGGCCAGACAGCCCGAGACGATCACTCCCTTTGTGGCGCCGCGCTCCTTGAGCGCGAGCATTTCGCGGATCGTGGCGTACGACTCGGCGCGCGCCTGTTCGATGAACCCGCAGGTGTTCACAATCACAAAGTCGGCCCCCTCGGGCTCCGCAACCATGCGGTAGCCATCGAGTTGCAGCAGGCCGAGCATCCGCTCGCTATCGACC
>DASZPI010000541.1:0-1783 GCA_035550355.1 Pirellulales bacterium | reverse complement strand
AGTTTCGTGTGCATGGCATTCCGCTGCGCTGGCGCAGCCGCATCGAGAACTTCGAGCCGCCGTTTCAATTTGTCGATGTGCAGGTGCGCGGCCCCTATCGCCGCTGGCGGCACGAGCACCGCTTCGAACCGGTCGACGGCGGCACGCGCTGCATCGATTTAGTCGATTACGAAGTACCCGGAGGGCGCCTCGTCCACGCACTGTTCGTTCGCCGTGACCTGATGAAGATCTTCGCGTTCCGACAGCAGAAGCTGCGCGAACGATTCGGCTCGGCCGTCACCCACTAAGAGCCGACAGCAGCGCGAGCGCGTTGTCGGCCGCCGCCCCCGCGGCCGTATTATCGAAGATGCACCAGCATGCCGCAGAGTTCTGCTCGGATGATCGAAGTTGCTGGGCGAGCTGATGCAGGTATTCGTCGCTGTACGATGAGTAATAGGTGTGCGGCGAACCATGCAGGCGATAGTACACGATCCCATCCCAGCCACCCGGCGCTCCGGCGCCGGCATGCCGTGCGGGATCGGCGGCCACGCGCGCGATGCGATCTCGTGCGAGCAGCTTCTCGGCCGTTGTCTCAAACCAACTGGCATGCCGTGGTTCACACACGATGGCACCCGACGTCTGTTCGCGCAGCTTGGCGAAAAAACTTTCGGCCGTTCGAGCATCGAACGCCAGGCTGGGCGGCAACTGCACGAGTAGCACGCCCAGCTTCTGGCCAAGCCCGGCAACCTGCGCAACAAACTCGGCAATTTCTTCGTCGCCGACCGCCAAGCCGGCTTCGTGCGTCATCGCGCGCGGAACCTTGACCGCGAAGCGGAAACCATCGCCGACCGTGTCGGCCCAGCGTGCGTAGGTCGCCGGCTTGTGGGGCCGATAGAATGAAGTGTTGATCTCGACCGCCGGCAGGCGGCTCGCGTACCGAGCCAAGTGACTCGGCGCCTCGGCAAACCGGCTCACGATGGCCCGCGGCACATTCCAACCGGCACAGCCAACACAGATCATTACAGCAGCGACGAACGGGCCTCGTACTAGCTCGGCGGGACGAGAGATCCTAACCGCGCCGCAATCTCCGCTTTCGACCGCAGGCCGACCAAGCGGTCAATCTCGCGGCCGCCGGCATAAATCAACAACGTCGGCAATCCCTCGATGCGCAAGCGGCCGGCAGTCGTCGGATTTTCATCGGAATTGAGTTTGGCGACGCGAACGCGGCCTGCGAAATCCGATGCCAACTCGTTCAATGTCGGTGCGAGCATGCGACACGGCCCACACCACGCCGCCCACACATCGAGCAGAACCGGAAGGGGCGAACGTTCCACCTCCGCGGCGAACGTTGCATCGGTCACCGTGACCGGATGCGTGTCGATCGGCAACGGCGTTTTGCATCGACCGCAAACTGGCTGCAGGCCGCCGTGAACCTTATCGGCCGGCACCCGGTTCTTCGCTCCGCAATGTGAACAGCGAATGAGCAGCAGAGTGGACATTGCCCGATCTGGCCAATTCACTTGGACTACGGATTTGTCTTGGGCATCTTGGCTTCCAACTCGGCAATGCGACGTTCCAGTTCCGCCACCCGCTGCTCGAGTGCGTTGATCCGGCCGGATTCGCTGGCTGATGATTGATTGATCGATGCCGACGCGGCCGAGCTTGCGGGCAATAATGCCGTCGATGCTGCGGGGGCGGTCGGCGACGGTAGCACGCCCGGCGCACCGGTCGGTTGCGGGCGCACGCCGAGCGTCACTTCGACGTTGGACGTGGTGCCTTGCCGATCGAGCTGAAACACAAACTT
>DASZPI010000540.1:0-9221 GCA_035550355.1 Pirellulales bacterium | reverse complement strand
CTGACCAAATGCCCGGCGTGCAAAAAGAAGAAGCTGCGGCGCAAGATCGGCGCCGGGGCGGCGATCGTGTTCAAGGGCTCGGGCTTCTACCAGACCGACTATCGCAGCGAGTCGTACAAGAAGGCGGCCTCCAGCGACAAGCCGGCGGAAAAGAGCTCCGGCGACAGCGGCTCCGGCGGCAGCAGCACCGGCGGCGGGAAGAATGCAGCCAGCGAGACGAAACCGAAGTCGGAAAAGAGTGATAAGTGATCCGTGCTGTGTGACCAGCGCGAAATCTTCTCGCCCGGGCGGGTCACTCGTCGCGTAGCCATCATCGCTGCCGCCATGCAATGTCCGGTTTGCCATCGCGTGTTCCAGCCCGAGCAGTCGAAGGCGATGCCGTTCTGTAGCCCGCGTTGCCGCGAGATCGACCTGGGTCGCTGGCTGGGCGAAGAGTACCGCGTGCCGATCGAGCCTGACGACGAGGAAGACGAGGAATCGGGTTACGCTCCGCGCGTCGACGACGACGACGACGACGAGTAGCCGGGACGCGACCGTGGCCGCGCCGCCTTGCAACACAGCGCTGCGCCAAGCATAATTGCCACGAATCCGTGCGGGCCGAAGCCTCGCAATCGAAGGCATTCTCAAGGGTTCAGTCATGTCCGACGCCAGCACCGCCGCGGGTTCTACATCGCCGGACATTGAACTGGCCGACGACGACGTCGAGCCGTCGGCGCTGCGTTGGCCGCGCGGACGGCTGTCGTATCTGATGCGCGCCTTGCGGATTGCCGTTTCGCTGCGGATGCTCGCGCCGGCGGCCCTGGGGGTGTTGCTGACCGTCATCGGCTGGTCGACCTTGGCGTGGGTCTTCGGCGGCACCAGCGATCCCTGGCTGCAGCGCTCGTTGCCAGGCTATCGAAGCTGCCCGTTCGACGTGCCCGCGGCCCGCGATGAACTTTCCGAGCCGGCGCTGGTCGGCCCAGTGCCCTGGGCTCCGGAGGTTGCCAGCGAGCCGATCGTCGCTCCGCCGCACATCGGCACCGCGCCCACGTTTCCGCTGAGCAGCGCCTGGCGGCAGCTCAGCGCGCCGGTGCGGCAGTTATTCGATCTCGACATTACCGTGGTTGGCGTCGCGTTTGTGCTGCTGGCGGCACTCTGGGTGATTGGCGTGTGGGCGCTTGTCGGCGGCATGCTCGTCCGTATGGCGGCATTGCAACTGACCCGCGAGTTGAAGATCACCTGGCGACAGGCCCTGGGCCATGCCGCATCGAAGTGGCAGTCGTACTTCTCAGCGCCCTTGCTGCCGCTGCTGGGCATTCTGCTGATGACCATCCCGATGGCGATCGTCGGCCTGCTGATTCGCACGAACATCGGGCTGTTCGTGGTCGGCCTGTTGTGGCCGCTGTATTTGTTGGCCGGCGTGTTGATGGCGATCTTTCTGGTGGGACTGCTGTTCGGTTGGCCGCTGATGTGGGCGGCCATCGGCACCGAGTCGAGTGACAGCTTCGACGCGCTGAGCCGAGCGTATTCGTATGTCTACCAGCGGGCGCTGCACTACCTGCTGTACGCGATCGTCGCCGGTTTGTTAGGAGTGCTGGGCGGACTGTTCGTGTTTGGATTTGCCTCGGCCATCATTCATCTGGCCGGCTGGGTGGTCGATTGGGGCGGAGCGCCGCCGACCGACGCCGAACTGAACGTGGTCGGCACGTGGGGGACCAACCTGATCGCGTTTTGGAATGGCGTGGTGCGGCTCGTCGCGATCGGGTTCGTCTACAGTTACCTTTGGACCGCCGCCACTGCGATCTACCTGTTGCTGCGCTACGATGTCGACGGCACGGAAACCGACGAGGTCCATGTGGACGAAGGGCAGGAGACCTTCGGCATGCCGCCGCTAGCAACCGACCAGGCCGGCGTTGCCGATACCGTCGACGAGAAGCTGCCCCACGCCGCCCCGACCGAAGCAGCCGACGCGCCCTCGAAGCCGTCATCCCACGAAACTGGCCTGGCATAAGCCTTTCGGGCAGATCGCTTGGTTTCAGACCGTGGCGATCGGTTGTTTGGCTTGGTACTTTGGGTCGTCTTTTCTGATTCTGTCGAGTTTGACGAAAGTTCCGGTCGCGTAGATTCCGATAGTCACCTCGGAAAAGCACAGCTTCCGCTGTTTTTCTCCGCCGGGGGAGTGAGTCTCACCGAGGTGACGCCGATGATCGCAGTGCTTCGAACCGCTGCCAAAGTACTGACTGCCAGCGCTGCTGGATTGCTGTTGGTCGCCACTTCGGCGGCCCACGGCCAGCAGATCGACGATGGCTGGCACCCGGCACGCAAACCGCTGGCTAGTTCGCCGGCTTACGCCAGCCCGGCCGAGGCTGGGCCCCTGTTGGCGGCGCGGCCGCGACCTGCGGCGCAATGGCAGCGCGGACCCATCGACTCGGCGCCGCCCGTGCAGCCGATGGCGCGGGCGCGCACCTTGCCGTTTGCCGAAGACGAGATCATCGTCGGCCCGCAGCCCGATGTGATCAGCACACCGCAGGCTGGCGCAGCGGTCATGCCGCCGCAAACCACCGTCTCGCCTGATCAAGCTCCGTATCTGGGCAATGGCCAGGTCCAGTTCGATCCAAACTACGACGGCCAATACTTTGATCCTGGCAACGGCGAGTACGTGGTCGGCGATCCGGAAATGGTCGATGGGCCCGTTGGCCCGTACTACGGCGGTCCGTACTGGAGGCCTTGGTTGCAGCGCCCCTGGTTTCCAGGCCTATGGTCGGTGTCGCCGCCCAATGCCGGGTACATGGGGTTCGAGCCCCTGGGACACGACGTGATGGCCAACGAGCGGTTCCATCCCTGCTCGCCGTGGTCGCTGTTGAACGAGCTGTCGGTGTTCGCCGGCACGCAAGCTTTCAAAGGGCCGGTCGATCAAGGGATGAACGGCAACTTCGGGTTCCACGAGGGGGTCAACGCCGCCGATTCGATCTGGCACCGCAAGGGACTGGGCTACCAGATCGGCGTCAACTTTGTGCAAAGCAATTTTCACGGCAGCCAGGTCGGCGGCGTGCAGCAGACGCTGGTACGCGACCAGGTGTTCGTCACGGCGGGCTTGTTTCACCGTGCCTTCTATGGCCGCGGCGTGCAGGGCGGCGTGGTGTACGACTACATGAGCGACAACTATTACGTCAGCACCAGCCTCGGCCAACTGCGCGGCGAGCTGAGCGTCGTCGCCGCCAACGGGCACGAGTTCGGCTACTGGGGCGTGGCCGGCACGCAGACCAGCATCGTGCCGTTCAACGGAGCGATCGTTGGGCCGCAAAATCAGCGGATCAAGCCGATCGATATGAACACGCTGTTCTATCGCAAGACGATGCCACACGGCGGCCAGGCGCGCATTTGGGGCGGCATGACCGGAGCGATGTACGGCAATAGCACGACCGCGCGCAACGCCGGGATGTTCGGCGCCGATTTCCGCGTGGCGTTGTCGAACCAGCTCGATTTCCTGGGCGGGTTCAACTACATCGCCTCGTCGCACGGCGACACGGCCAACTCCTCGGAAGCGTGGGGCTTGTCGATGAGCGTGGCGTTCTACCCCGGCCGCTACCTCAAGGGACGGCACAACGGACCGTACCGCGCGTTGTTCGACGTCGCGAACAACAACACGTTCATCCTCGATCGCCAGCCGCAGTAACACACTACATGGTCTGATGCGTTGCCGGCGCGATGGCATCGCCTTCGCGCTTCCAGGTCGCCGCTTCCTCGCCATCGAGCCGCAGCGTGAGGCACTTGGCGCTGCCGCCGGCTTTGACGAACTCATCGAGCGGCGTTTCGTACGCCTCGAAGCCGTGCTCGCGTAGTTGAGCGTGCAAGCCCGGGCAGCCGACGTTGGTCACCACCGAACGACCCACCACCACCGCATTGCAGGCGAACCGCCGCGCCTCGGCTTCCTCGACCGGCAGCAAGGTCGGCACCAGCTCGCGCAGCACTCGTTGGCCGTAGATGTCGAACGCGCCGGGAAAGTAGATCGCCACGCCCGGCGCCAACGGGCAGAAGCAGGTGTCGAGGTGATAGTAGTACGCGTTGACCAACTCGAGCGGGATCACGCGGCAGCCGACCATCGCGCCGATCCGCTGATGCCCCACGGCATCGCTGCGGATGCGATAGCCGGCAAACAACGTATCGCCGCAGAAGAGCGCGTCGCCGGCGCCTTCGAAGAACACATTGCTTGGCGTGCGGCGCACCTCGAAGCCATGCGACTCGAACCACGCGGCGTTGCACGGCTCTTCGCCTTGCCGCTGCGGATGCCTGAAGTGCGACAAGATCGCGACCTGCCGGTGAATCATCGCGGCATTGGCCGTGAACACCAGGTCGGGCAGCCCTGCCACTGGCGTCTCTAGTTCGACGGCGGCCCCCAGCGCCTCAAGCCGGGTGCGCAACGCTTGCCACTGTGCCAGCGCCGTCTCCTGATTGGCCTGCCGCGAGCGGCTCATCCAGGGGTTGATCTCGTACTCGATCCCGTAATAGTCGGGCGAGCACATCAAGATGGTCGGCTGCGAAGGAGCACGAGCGGACATGGCAATGATCCTCAGCGCTCAGCCCCGGCCAGTTGTCGCACGTCTTGCACGAGCGCGCGTAGAAACGGCTCGACATCGGTCACCAGGCCAATGGTCTGAAACGATCCGCGGTCGTTGAGCTTGATGACCGTCGAAGGGTTGATATCGACGCAGACCACGCGCACCCACGCGGGCAGCAAGTTGCCGACGGCAATCGAATGCAGCGTGGTGGCAATCATCAGGCAGAACGTGACGTCGCGAATCGCTGCACGCATGGCGCGCTGCGCTTCGAGCGTGTCGGTAATCACCTCCGGCAGCGGTCCGTCGTCGCGAATGCTGCCGGCCAGCAAAAACTCGGTGCCATGCTTCACGCATTCGTACATGATGCCCGACGTGAGCAGCCCGGTATCGACGGCGCGGCGAATTCCTCCCGCGCGGCGAATGCGATTAATCGCCCGCAAATGGTGCTCGTGCCCCGCCTCGACGGCGTGTCCTTCGTCCAATCGCACTCCCAGGCTGGTGCCGAACAGCGATTGTTCGATATCGTGCGTCGCCAGCGCATTGCCGGCAAATAGCCGATCGATGTATCCGTCGCGGATCAGCTCGCAAAGATGTTCGCCGCTGCCGGTGTGGACGATGGCCGGTCCGCCGACGACCAGTGTTTTGCCGCCCGTGGCATGCGTGCGCAGCAGCTCGCGCGCGATTTCGCGGATCGCCACTCCCTTGGGCTTTTCTGTCGAGACGCTGCTGGCCATGAATTCGAACATCTGCCGTTCGACGGCGCGCTCCTCGGGCACGACGCGAACTCCCATGTGGCCGACGACCACCGGATCGCCAACCTTGATGTCGGTCATGGCCACGCAGCGCGCACTGGCCGTGGAGCGATCGACAACGATGCCGCAGTCCATTTCCTGGTCAGCCACGTCGATCCACTTGCCGGCAAGCCTGACGCGTGTGCGCTGGTTCGTCGTGCTGTAGAACGCTTCGGGAAACGCGCCGGGCAAGTCGGCAGCGACGAGTCGTGCATCCTCGTTCGACACCGGCACCGCGCCGTGATCGTGAATCTGGGCGAGAATTTCGACCAACAGCTCGGCACGCGGCGCCGACACTTCGACCAGCGCGTAGCTGGGATCTTGGCGAGCCTGGCCGATGGTGATGCGCTTGATGCGAAAGGCGCCGCCGGCGGTGGTGATGATGTCAAGAATTTTGGGCAGAATGAGGCTGTCGATAATGTGGCCTTGAACCTCGACATCCTCGACGTGCAGCATGGCGTGCTCCTCGTGCGGCGAGTGGACCGCGCACCGAAATTCTACGTCTACCGGTCGCAGCGAGCCAAGATCGCCGCGCACGACAGCGGTTTTACCAGCGCGTGTCGTTCTTGCCCGTAGCGCCCGATCGCGGTAGATTATGGCCAGATGGAGGGTAAGCGAATTGGCCAGCGGTCTGACTCGAAATCAGATGCCCCGCAAGGGGTTGTGGGTTCGAATCCCATGCCCTCCGCCTTGGGTTGCAGAACGGACAAGAACCAATTGGTTGCCACTGGAATTATCGCGGGCTCGGCCGCGCGGGTGCCGATCGGTTCTTGTCAGTTCCTGCCCGTTCTGAGCCGGATTTGGAGCCGGTTCTTTCCTGCCGGTCGCCCGGTGTCGAAGTCATCACTAGTTACGAGCAGGTAGTGCCGCAGCGCGATCGTGGGCGTGTTACCCAGCCATTGGCAACGCAGCGACCGGGTATTCGCGTGCCAGTTCTGTTTCGCGACTGGACCGTAGGGCATGGAACAACCGCGGCCAGGGCTTCAGTCGCGGGCGAGGCCATTGGGCATCGATCCGTCCGCAGCCTAGGCGATCTTCCGGTCAAGCGGATTGTCGGCACGCAATCCGGTAGCAATGACACTTGCCAGTCCGATCGCCGCCAAGAGCCGATTGGAAAGCACGGATGTCTCCCAGCAGCTTAAGCCCGGGATGCCAATCAGCCGCCGAACTAATCAGCAGGCAGACCAATCGGCAATCGCAGAACGGCCCAGTTTAACACGGGCCACAACTTCAAAACACCGCGGTCGATGTGACCGATCATGTGTCGCAACATCTATCGTGAGCTGCAAACGGTCCGGTTTTTTTTCAATTCTCCGCGTTTTTGACATTTCGTGGGGCAGATTCGTTGCCTTCCTGTGATGCGGCAGTATAAGGGAGCGTCCGCGTCAGGTCCGCATCCCGCCGGTAAAAGCGTTCGATCGATCTATGGGGCATGTCTATCGAGCGGTGGCGGTATGTCTAGCGGCGATTGTCGGCGCACCGACGCTCTGCGCGCAACCATCGACGGTTAGCTCGTCAATCACGTTCGACGGCACGATTCCGCCGTTCGGCTACTCGCAACCATCAGGCCTGCTGGTGATCGACGGCAGCGGCGGGCCGGTCCTAACGCTGACCAACAGCGCCACGACCAGCGGCATCACCAGCCTCGATGTAGGATTCAACGCGAGTAACTCGGGCGGCCTCGGTGTCTTCGGCGGTAGCACTCTGGGTATTTCTGGCGATGCAAACCTGGGGCTGAACGCCGGAAGTTTGGGCGCGGCGACGATCAGCGGGGCCGGTTCGAGCTGGTCGCAAGGGGGCAATCTGACTGTCGGCATGTCGGGAAGCGGAACGATTGCCATCGTCAACGGCGGCAATCTGACGGCCGACAATGCGTACTTGGGTTATGCCGCCGGCGCGGCGGGAACCGCCACGGTCAGTGGCGCCGGTTCGACCGTGACGCTCACCGACGTGATGTATGTCGGCGGACACGCCAGTACGACCGTGAGCGGCGGAACAGGCCTGCTTTGGATCGACAACGGCGCGAGCGTGTCGAACCGACAAACGTTTATCGGCTACGATCCAAGTAGCTCTGGTTCGATCGTGATCAGCGGCACCGGATCGATGCTGGATGCGGGGTCGTTTTTCGCTGTAGGGAGGTTCGGCGCCGGCAGTTTGCTCATCCAAAATGGCGGGGCACTGCGGAGCCAGGGGGGACAGCTTGCCGGGCTTGCTGCCGGTTCGACAGGCACGGTTACGGTGACCGGCGTTGGCAGCAGTTGGGTCAGCACGGGGGCCATCGAAGTCGGCGAGAATGGCACCGGCTCGATGATCATCGCCGGCGGAGGACTAACGTCGGCAACCGACGTTATCGTTGGAGAATTCACGACGTCGCAGGGATCGTTGACGATAACCGACGTCGGGTCGTCGTTAACGCTGAGCCAGGACATCACTGTCGGCTTCTCGGGCACCGGCTCGATGACTGTGGCCGGCGGTGCAGTGATTGCCGACCGCACAGCGGTGATCGGTCATTTCACCGGCTCCGGCGGCATTGCCAGCGTTTCCGGCAGCGGCTCGCAGTGGATCAATTCCTCGACGCTAACGGTCGGCGATTACAGCGTGGGCACTTTGACGATCAGCAACCAAGGCTTCGTCTCGAACACCACCGGCTTCGTCGGCAGCAACTCGGCGTCGATCGGCACGGTCGCGGTTACTGGCACCGGAAGCGCCTGGAGCAACAGCGCGAATCTATATCTCGGTGGTTCGAGCACGGCTTCGGGCGGGATCGCGTCCGTGACGGTCAGCAGCGGTGGCGCCCTGAACGTCGGCGGTGCGTTGCAGTTGTGGAACCAAGGCAAGCTGACGCTCGATACCGGTGGGGCGATCACCGCCCAATCGTTCGACCGCACCACCGGCACATTCAACTTCAACGGCGGCACGCTGACCGTCAGCGGCGGCACGTACACGCAATCGGCCGGTGCGTTGACGATCAAGGGTGCAAATAATCCAACCTTTGTGCTTGCCGGAGGAGCGACAACCAGCGGCATCGCGAATGTCACTGTAGGCAATTCTACGAATGGTGCATTATCGGTCTTGGGCGGAAGTACGCTCATGAATCTCGGTACCGCAAGTCTTGGGTTCTCATCCCACTCGGTTGGCAGTGCCACGGTCAACGGTCCCGGATCGAGCTGGTCGAACTCCAGCTTCCTCTTCGTTGGCTACGCTGGCACGGGGTATCTCAACGTTCAGAACGGTGGGACAGTGGCCGATTCATTCGGCTACCTCGGGTTGAGCACTAACTCGACCGGAGTTGCGATTATCACCGGAGCGCAATCGACGTGGACGAATTCGGGCAACGTGAACGTCGGCGGCTACGGCAACGGCACGCTAACGGTGCTCAACGGCGCCACCGTCCGGGACGACAGCGGAGCCGTCGGTGAATACTCCACGTCGATTGGGATCGCAACGGTCAGTGGCGCGGGATCGACTTGGTCAAACACTGGCAGTATCACAGTCGGCTACTTCGGCCCGGGCACGCTGAACATTCAAGACGGTGGCGCCGTTGGCGCCGCATACAGTGGAGAAATTGGTTCATTCACCGGTTCATCGGGCATCGTAAATGTCAGCGGTACAGGTTCCGGCTTGACTACCGTGCTTGATCTTGAGATCGGTCTCAGTGGCGGCACCGGCATATTGAACATTGCCAATGGTGGCGCAGTATCGAGTCGGGCCGGCTATTTAGGTATGTACTCCGGGACCGGAAGCGTCGTCATTGATGGCGCGGGCTCCTCATGGACCACGACCAATGGCTTCAGCGTCGGTTCATCGGGATACGGCTCGGCGGTTGTGCAAAATGGCGGTTTATTGACAACGCAGGGGGTGACGTCGATCGGTGCCTTGACTAGCGCCACGG
>DASZPI010000539.1:0-3138 GCA_035550355.1 Pirellulales bacterium | reverse complement strand
AATACGGTGGCGTGCAGCGGACGCGATTCGAAATCGTCGTGCGCCCCGTAAGCCTTGAAGATCTCAAGCCCAGAGTCAGAAACAATCGGAAAGGGAAAGGCACCGTCCTTCTCGAACTTCGTCAACGATTTGCCCAGCGCTTCGGTTCCGTCGGTGCTGACAGCCAATAGCGAGATGCCCTGTTCGGCCCAATCGCTCGTCGTGGGAGCGAACGCCTGCAACTGCTCAACACAGTGCAGGCAACCGAACCCGAGATAGAAGATCAGGATCACCGGCCGGCCGCGATAGTCGTCCAGCCCGATCAACGAGCCGTCGGCCTTGGGCCGGCGGAAGGTCGGCGCCGGCGGCGGACTCCAGCGCGCCGGACCCAAGCGATCGAGCTGCGGTCGCGGACCCACATCGGACGCGGCAATCGCCGCGCGGCGCCAATCTTGCGGCAGGTTGTTCTCGGCGGCGACCACTGCGGCCCGCCGAATCACCGGCAAGTCCAGGTCGATGCCTGCCGAAACAGCGCGCAGCCGGCCGAAGGCGTTGGCGGCTTCATCGGGTTTGTCGAGCCGGTGGAGCACGTCCACCAGGTTCGCCAAGGCGTACACGTCGTTCTCGGTGGCCGAGGTGGCCTGGCGCGCGAGCGCTTCGGCCTTTTCCTGGTTGCCGGCCGCAAGCTGGGCGCGGCTCAGGAACTCTTTACTCATCTTCGCCTTCTCGAACTCGACGAGCGCCGCCTTCGGGTCGCTGTCGCTCAACGAGCGTCCGCGTAGCTCGGCCAGCGCCGCCTCGATGGCCTTGGCCGGCCCGTCCTTCTTTTTCTTCTCGTCTTTCTTTGCGTCCTTAGCGCTTTTCTGTTCGGGCTTTTTCTGTTCGTCATTCGCCTTGGCCAGCAGCGTTTCGAGCGCGGCGATCTGCTGCTTGCCGCGCTCGCGGTCGCCGGTGGCGAAGTATGCCGCGCCCAAGGCGCGCAGCCGTTGCGCCTCGTCGGCCGCCTGATCGACCGGGTCGAGCCACGGCGAATCGGCCAGCGCGATCAACTCGTCCCACAGCTCGAATCGCGCGAGCAACTCCAACAGCCGCGTGCGTCCGTAGGCGCTGCTGGTGCCCGACTTGGTGGGCACGTTGAAGCCCGGATGACGCGGCAAGGCGATCATCTGCCGGGCCAGTTCCGTGGCTCGATGCACCTGGCCTACAGTGGCCAGCGTCCGGATCAGCCACTCCTGGTTGTGCGCGTAGTTGTGAATCTCGTCGGGCAGCACGCGGCGGCCGATCATGTAAGCATGGTCGACGCGCGAGGCCGCCTCCTGCTGCCAGGCCGCGTCGTTCCAACGGCTTAGCCGACTGTACGTGTGGCCGGGCATGTGCCACATATGCGCGATTGCCGGGGCCGACGGGCCGCACAGGGCCGCCGAGCCCAGCGCGCGATCGGCCTTCTTCGCGTCGTCCCACAGGTGAATGCGATAGTGGTGCACCGGGTGCATCGGCTCGACGCGCAGCACGTCGCCGATCAACGAATCGACCGCGGCGGGGCTGTTGATCGCCAACCCCTTCTCGCGGCTTTGCCACAGCAGCACCGACAGAAACGCTTTGGCTTCGATCTCGTCGGGGTACTGGTACACAATCGCTTCGAGCGCGCCGACGAGCTTGCGGCGACGCTCGGCCTCGGTCGGCTTCATCGGCTTTTTGGCGCTGCCCGTCTTCGGCTTCTCGGCGTCGTCGGTCTGGTCCTTGTCGTCGTCCTTCTTTTCCTCCGCAGAGGGTTCGTCGCGGTAATAGTCGGCCAGCGCGTCGATCCACATCCCTTCGCGCGGGCTGGCGGTCGCTTTCCGCTTTACGGCCTCGGCCATGAATTGCTTCGCCCGCTTACCGTTGTTGATGTTCGCCATGGCCATGCCCCAGTACGCCATCGCGCAGTCGTGATCGAGCGCGGCCGCCTGGCGGAAGGAGCGCTCCGCCTCGAAGTACCAGAAGCCATGCAGTTGTCCGATCCCCTGATCGAACAACTCCTGCACTCCCGGGGTGTTCGTCGTCACGCCCAGGTGCACGCGTCCGGTGCCGCCGATGAGCGTCGCCGCCTGGCGGGGGCCCTTATCGAACGCCTCGCCATGGGCCGAATGACCCGCCCGCGGCGCGGCCCCGGCCGTGTCGTCGGCGCGCAGCGGCGTACAGATCAACAACGTGGCCACGAGCAAGCAATGCGATCGAATCACGGCGGTGCTGCGAGGAGGAATGTCGTGGGGAGGCACTTCTATCTTCCGCCGGTCGGCGGGCATGGTCAAGCAATCGGGCCGCGCGCTGGCTGCACGCCATGACGACGATTAGACTGCACCGGTTCTGACGATTTTCACGCCGCTTGAGGAGTACGCATGACACGCATCGTCGTCGGCATTCTCGTCGTCTGGTCGTCGGCCCTAATGGCGTCGGCCGAGCCGACCATGGTTGGCTTGGCGCGTCGCGACGTCACGCCCAGCTTTCCGGTACGGCTGAGCGGCTACAACAATCGCTCGAGCGAAGCCAGCGACGTTGAGCAGCGATTGTGGGCCAAGGCGCTGGCCATCGGCAGCGACGCCGACGGCCCGGCAATCCTGGTCACCGTCGATAACCTGGGCGTGCCGGCCACCATGACGGCAGAGATCGCCTCGCGGCTGGCAGCGTCGCACGGCATTCGGCCCGAGCGGTTTGCGATCTGCGCGTCGCACACCCACTGCGGGCCGGTGCTCATCGGCGTTGCCCCGCTGATTGTGCGCGACGCCAAGCCCGAAGAACTGCGACACATCGAGCAATACACGGCCGACCTGGCCGCGGCAATCGAGCAAGTGGCGGTTGCGGCGCTTGCCGACCGGAAGCCAGGCATGCTGAGCTGGGCGACGGGCGAGGTGAAGTTCGCGGCCAACCGGCGAGTGTTGAAGCAGGGCGCCTGGGCCGGTTTCGGTACGGCTCCGGCCGGTCCGGTCGATCATCGCCTGCCCACGCTCCGCGTGACCGACGCCGACGGCAAGCTGCGCGGCGTGCTGGTGAACTACGCCTGCCACTGCACGACGCTGGGAGGCGATTTCAACCGCATCGGCGGCGATTGGGCCGGCTACGCGCAAGAATTCATCGAGCGCGACCATCCCGGTACGGTGGCAATGGTCGCGATTGGCTGCG
>DASZPI010000538.1:0-6880 GCA_035550355.1 Pirellulales bacterium | reverse complement strand
AAACGAGATTGAAACTTTTTCGGCACGCTCTCCCCACGGAGCGCCGAGGAGGTGGTCCTTGAATGATGTTCCGGTTCATCGCCCTGCCCGTCTCGTGGAGTAACCTGCGGCAGCTCTTTGCCGCGGCATGGTGTGTCGGTTCGCTGCTGGCGCTGGCGTGCTCGGTCGATGCCGCGCCCAACGAACGTCTGGTGCTGCTTCCGGGCGACTTCACACTCGTCGGCAGCGAAGCGCGACAAAGTCTGCTGCTCGAACAGCAGCGCAACGGTCAATACGTCGGCCAGATCACGGCCGGCGTCGCCTACGCCTCCAGCGATCCGAAGATCGTCGCGGTCGAGCAAGGTGTGGCCCGCCCGGTTGCCAATGGAACCGCCACGCTGACGGCCCGGGCCGGCAACCAGCAGGCGACGGTCACCGTGACCGTCACCGGGCTCGACAAGCCATTCCGTTGGAGCTTCCGCAACCATGTTGAAAGCGTGCTCGCCAAAGCGGGCTGTAGCACGGGGCCCTGCCACGGGGCGCAGGCCGGCAAAGGCGGCTTCAAGATTTCGCTGCTCGGATACGACCCCGAAGGCGATTACCAGGTGATCACCCGCCAGGCCCGCGGCCGAAGGATCGTTCCCAGCGATCCGGGACGCAGCCTGGTGCTTACGAAGCCGACCGGCATGTTGCCGCACAAAGGGGGCATTCGTTTCAAGCCCGATTCCTTGGGATACCGCGTGTTGGCGGAGTGGATCGCGGCCGATACGCCCGCGCCGCAGCCGGCCGACGCGCGGATCGAGCGGATCGAAATTCTTCCCGAGGCGGCGGTGCTCAAGCCCGGCGATGCCCAGCAACTGATCGTCCGTGCGCATTTCAACGATGGCCATATCGAAGACGTGACGCGTTGGGCGCGCTACACCAGCACGAACGAATCGGTCGCCCAGGTGAACGAGACCGGCGGCGTGAAAGTCGTCGGCCACGGCGAAGGGGCGATCACTGCGTGGTACCTGAGCAAAGTGGTCATTGCCACGGTCACGTCGCCGTTGAAGCAGAAGGTCAATCCAGAAGTGTTCGCCAACGAACCGCGGCGAAACTTCATCGACGACCTGGTCATCGACAAGCTGCGATCACTGAACATTCCCCCGTCGCCTGAGTGCAGCGACCACGAATTCCTCCGCCGCGCCACGCTCGACACGATCGGCATGCTGCCGAGCATCGACGAGACGCGGGCGTTCCTTGCCGACGCCTCGCCCGATAAGCGCGATCGGCTGATCGAATCGCTGCTCGCCCGACCGGAGTATGTCGATTATTGGTCGTACAAATGGGCTGACATGCTGCTCGTGAACAGCGAACGCCTGAAGGACCGCGCCGGCGAAGGGGGCGATCCGAAGGCCACGCAGATGTGGGCCTATTACTCGTGGATTCGCCGGCATGTCGAAGCCGACACGCCTTGGGACACCGTGGTGCGCGAGTTGATCACCGCGCGCGGCAACACGCTCGAGAACGGCGCCGCCAACTTCTTTATCCTGCACAAAGACGCGCTCGACATGGCCGAGACGACCACCGTGGCGTTCCTCGGCATGAGCATCAACTGCGCGCGCTGCCACAATCATCCGCTCGAGAAATGGACCAACAACCAGTATTACGCCATGGCGAACCTGTTCGCGCGCGTGCGAACGAAAGTCGCCGCCACCGGCGGTAACATTATCTTTCCCGCGACCGACGGCGATTTGGTGCAGCCGCTTACCGGACGCCCGCAACCGCCGACGCCGCTCGACGGCACGCCGCTGGCGCTGGAAGACACCGGCGATCGCCGCGAGCATCTGGCCGACTGGCTGGTGTCGCCCGAAAATCCATACTTTGCGCGCTCGATCACCAATCGCGTATGGACCAACTTCATGGGCGCGGGACTGGTGGAAATGGTCGACGATATGCGCCTCACGAACCCGGCCAGCAACGAGACGCTGCTCTCGGCAGCCGCGGGCTATTTGGTCGATCATGATTTTGATCTCAAGTCGCTGATGCGCGCGATTTTGCAGTCGCGCGCCTACCAGCGATCGAGTCAGCCGCTGCCGGGCAACGCTCAGGATCGCCGGTTCTATTCGCGTTATTACCCGAAGCGGCTGATGGCCGAGGTAATGCTCGACGCTGTGAGCCAGGTGACCGACGCGAAGACGAATTTCCCCGGCTATCCGCCTGGCTGGCGGGCGCTGCAGTTGCCCGACTCGATGGTGGCGTCGTACTTTTTGCAAACCTTCGGCCGCCCCGAGCGCGAAGTGACCTGCGAGTGCGAACGCTCCAGCGAGCCGTCGATGGTGCAGGTGCTGCACATCTCCAACGGCGACACGCTGAACACCAAGCTGGAAGCCAAGGGCAACCGGATCGACCATTGGCTGGATTCGAAGATGCCGGCCGAGCGGATCGTCGACGAGGCGTATCTGCTGGCCCTTTCGCGGCAACCGACCGAGCGCGAACGGCACGACCTGGCCACGATGATCGACGGAACGCCCGTGGCCGAACGCCGCGCCGCCTTGGAAGACATGCTGTGGGGCATTCTGAGCAGCAAGGAATTCTTGTTTAACCACTAAGCGCGAGTTGCGCCCATGCGAACCATTGTTGTCTTGATTGCCTGCGCCACCGCGGCCGTCGCCGCCGAGGCTCCCGACTACAATCGCGACGTTGCGCCGATCTTGCGCAAGTACTGCGTCGCCTGCCATGCGGCCGACGACCCGGAGAACGGGCTCGTGCTCGAAAGCTACGCCACGCTGATGAAAGGTGGCGAAAACGGCGCAGCGGTGGTGGCCGGTTCGAGCCAGACGAGCCGTCTGGCCGGCATGCTCACCGGGCGCGTGAAGCCCGCGATGCCGCCCAAGGACAACGATGCGCCTTCGGCCGCGGAAATCGCCACGCTGGTGCGCTGGATCGACGCCGGCGCCAAACCGAGCGCCACCCCGGAAATCGAGACCACGACCCTGGTCGTGCCGAAGATCAAGTCGATTGTCCCACCGCGGCACTCGATCACGTCGGCCGCGTACAGCCCCACCGGCAAGCTGCTCGCGCTGGGTGGCTATGCCGAGGTGGAGCTCATCGACCCCGAAAGCCGCTCGCTCGTGCGTCGCATCGGCGAGTTGCACGGCAATGTGAACAATGTGGCCTTTTCGAGCGATGGGAAGCAACTTGCCGTGGCCGCAGGCGAACCGTCGCTGGCCGGCGAAGCGACGGTCTGGAATGTCGCCGATGGCAAGCTGATCCGCCGCCTGGGCGGTCACAAGGATAGCATTTACGCCGTCGCGTTCTCGGCCGACGGCAAGCTGCTGGCTACCGGCGGCTACGATCAGCGCATCTTGCTGTGGGACATCGCCAGCGGCAAAGAGCAACGATCACTGGTCGGCCACAACGGCGCGATCTACGACCTGGCGTTTCATCCCAAGCGACCGATCCTCGCCAGCGCCAGCGCCGATCGCACGATCAAGCTGTGGAAAACCACCGACGGCTCGCGGCTGGATACGCTGTCGCAGCCGCTCAAAGAGCAATACACGCTCGCGTTCAGCCCCAACGGCAAGCAGCTTGCCGCCGGCGGGGTCGACAATCGCATCCGCGTGTGGACGCTCAGCGATACCGCTGCCGAGAACACCAATCCGCTGAGCGTGACCCGATTCGCCCACGAAGGCGCGGTGCTGCGCGTGGCCTATTCACGCGACGGACAAACCTTGGTCAGCGCCGGCGAAGACCGCGCGGTGCGCGTGTGGGACACGAAAAAATACATGGAGCGCCGGCAACTAGCCCAGCAAAGCGATTGGCCCCAAGGCCTGGCGATCGCCGCCGACAGCAAGTCGGCGGTCGTAGCCCGACTCGACGGTAAATGGGATGTGTACGACCTCGCGACCGGCGACGTGCTCATGCCGCCCAAGCCGGAATTGCTGGCCGTCGAACCGCGCGGCATCCAGCGCGGAGTTGCCACGAAGCTGAAGCTCAAAGGAAAGCAACTCGCCGGGGCGACTAAGCTCGCGATCAAAGGAATCAAGCCAAAGACCGACGGCTCGACGCTCGCATTGCTCCCCAGCAGTGCCAGTGCGACCGAGCGCGCTTGCCAAGTGACGATCGGCCCGAACGTGCCACGCGGGACCTACATGCTTTCGGTGCTCTCGCCGTCCGGGGCCAGCGACGAGATCCCACTCTACGTCGATGACTTGCCGCAACTGGCCGAGCACGAACCGAACGACGCCGCCGCGCCCATGCCACTGTCGCTACCGACCGCGGTGTGGGGCCTCGTCGATCGGCCGGGGGATGGCGATCATTACGCGATCGAGGCCAAACAGGGACAGACGATCGTCTTTGAACTGGCGGCCAAGCGATACGGTTCCGAGCTGAACGCAACGCTCACGCTGCTCGACCCCAAGGGCGAGGTCGTCGCCAGCAACAACGACTTCGATGGTCAGAACGATCCGTTGATCGCCTACACCTTCCGGCACTCGGGCCGCTACACGCTCCGCGTGCAGGACATGCTCGCGATGGGCTCGATGAAGAACTTCTATCAACTCACCGCCGGGGCGTTCCCGTACGTGGTGGGCGTGTACCCGCTGAGCGTTGCGGCGGCCAAAGAAGCGACCGTCGAATTGATCGGTTACAACCTGCCGGCCCAGGCAAAGTCCGTTGCGTTGTCGGCCCCGCAGCCTGGCGAGGTGACAGTACCGGTCGATCCCGAACGCTATCGCGCTGCACGGCCGTTCAAGGTTTTGGTCAGCGATCAAATGGAGCTGTTGGAAGCCGAGCCGAACGACGACCCGAAGCACGCCATGCAACTGCCGACCCTTCCCGAGGCGGGGTCGATCAACGTCGGCGGTCGCCTGGCAATCATGGATCACAAGCGCGCGGAGGACGTCGATCTGTTTCGCTTCGAGGCGCGCCGCGGGCAAGAGATTGTCATCGAAACGATGGCCGCCCGCCGCGGCTCGCCGATCGACACCAAGCTCGAAGTTCTCGATGCGGCCGGCAAACCGATCGAGCGCATGCAACTGCAAGCCGTGCTCGATTCGTATATCACGTTCCGGCCGATCACTTCCGACGCGCCCGACGTGCGCGTGAAGAATTGGGAAGAAATGGAGCTGAACGAATACATGTACCTGCAAGGCGAGGTGTGCAAGATCTTCCGCATGCCGCAGGGCCCCGACTCCGGTTTTCAGTTCTACAGCATGGCGAACAAGCGGCGGGCGTACTTCGACACCAGCTCGACCGCCCATCCGATGGACGAGCCGTGTTATATCGTCGAGGCGCATCGTCCCGGAGCGAAGCTGACCCCCAACGGCCTGCCGGTGTTTCATCTGCACTACGCCAACGACGACGAAGGCGACCGGCAATTGGGTTCCGACTCGCGGCTGACCTTCACCGCACCGGCCGACGGCAGCTACCTGGTGCGCGTCAGCGACGTTCGTGGCTTCTCGGGCGATCGGTTCGTGTATCGCCTGACGCTGCGTCCGCGCAAGCCCGACTTCGTGGTGCGGCTCACGGGAGCCCGTCCCACGGTGAGCCGTGGCAGCGGCGTGGCGATCGGCTTTCGTGCCGAGCGCATCGACGGCTACGACGACGACATTCGGATCGACATCCGGGGCGTGCCTGTGGGCTTCCGTGTCACGACGCCGATCACCATTCAGGCTGGTCATCAGCAAGCCTCGGCCGTGCTCAACGCCGACGACAAGCTCGAGCCGCTTCCCAAGGACGCCTGGAACAACGTCAAGGTCACCGCCACCGCAATGCTCGCCGGGCACGAGGTGACGCGCGAGGTGAACGCCTTGGGCCCGGTGACGGTGGCCGCCGAGCCGCCCGAGGCGCGCGTGTTCCTCGAGCCGGCCGAGCTGACGATCGCCCCCGGGACCACGATTAAAGCGAAGCTGCGGATCGAGCGGGGCGAATTCGATGGCCCCGTCGCGTTCGATGTCGAGAATTTGCCGCACGGCGTGATCGTCGACAACATCGGCCTCAACGGCATTCTGATTCCGGCAGGCCAGTCGGAGCGGCAGATTTTCCTCAAGGCAGCGCCTTGGGTGCCCGAAACCGATCGCACCTGTTTTGCCCAAGCCAAGGGCGCACGGAAAGCAAAGGGGCCGGGTTCGCAGGCGTCGCCGCCGCTGCTGCTGCACGTGCGGAAGCCGAGCACGCTGGCGCAGGCCGACGTCGAGTCAGCGCAAGTCGTCGAGCCAGGCGAACAAGCCGGTAAAAAATAGGACGACGATCGCAGCCATCTTGCAGCTCCGACGACCGTTGCGTTTTCCGACCCGTGGCTTGGGCCCGGATTATTCACGGAGCGCTTCGCACGCGCGAGCGGCGTCAGCAACACCGCATGTCTCGGGCGACCGCGCCGATGCTGAGGGGCGCGGCCGCGAATCGTGGCTGCGTGGCTCGCAGTGAATAATCCGGGGCGTTGTACCGTCTGGTTTACTACGGTGCGTTTGGTCGCACCGTCGCGTGGTGTACGGTGCGGTGGCCGGAAATCCGGGCAGGCAAGGTAATCATATTTGTGCCGGTTCGCGTTGCCACCGCGATACTGCGATTATCGAAGAGGCGCGGCCAGCGTTGCCTGAAAAATCCAGCGAACGATTGGTCCCCGCTCGGTTGCGCGTCGCTTTAGCGGCTCTTCGAGCTGGCGACGGTCCAGCTTTCGTCGAGCTTCACGTCCTTCAGGCCGTCGTCGGACAGGACGTAATAATGAAAGCCTTGCAGCCACTGGAACGTGGCCGTGGTCGATTTGAGCGTTTCGACCTCGATGTCAGGATCGACGTGCAGCACCAGGAAATCGCCGTTGTCGCGGCCAAAGTAGTTCATGCCTTCGTGCTTGGCGTCGTGCAGCACGGCGCTCGAAACATCGGCGGGCACCCAGCCAATGTCGGCCACGTAGAACTCG
>DASZPI010000537.1:0-2502 GCA_035550355.1 Pirellulales bacterium | reverse complement strand
GTTATCGGTTATCCGCCGGCCTGGACCGTTGGCACGGGCGAATGCAAAGGGCTGGCGACTGCACTTCACGAAGGGAATTGACCATGAATACGGGTGGCGATTGGGGACAAGCCGAGCAGGCCGACTACACGATGGACACCGGCGAGTACACGCGCGATGACCTCGGCGGCGGCGGCGAGACGGTGGACAAGGAAGGAACGTACCACTTCGAGATCACGGACGTCGTGAAGGAGCTGGACACCACTTCGACCAACGGCAAAGACAAGAGCCCCTGCCTGCGGTTCGACATGCTCGTCCTCGAAACCGTAAAGGGTCAGTCACCGGCCGGCAGCCGCCACTTCCACCGCGTGTACGTCGCCGGCAAGGGAGGTACGACGATCAGCGAAGGCGCGAAAAAGAACGCCTTGCGGTTCGGGCTCGGCCTTGGCCTGCTCGCCGAGATTACGAAGGACGATCGTACGATCATCGTCGACAAGCTCACCGGGCTGCCCAAGATTCCGCTCTCGCTGTGGGATCGGGCAAAGGGCATGCAGTGCATCGCGAAGATCAAGCTCGACAAGGGCGACGGCAAGTACGACCCGAAGCACGAGATTCCGTTTTCTCGCGTGTACCAGGTGAACGACCCGGCGGTGGCTGACGTGCCCAAGAATGCCGAGGCGCTCGCGATGCTCGGCGGCGGCACTGGCGCTGGTGCCGAGTCTGGCTCGCAGGCAAAGGCGAAGACGCAGAGCAACGGCGACGCTGGAGCGAAGCAGAAGACTGCTCCGGCCAAGCAGACCGTGCCGCCGGCGGACGACGATTTGAGCGATCTGTAGTTTTTGCCGCAGCTTGCTGCGGGGCGACACCTGCTCGGTGGTGTGGCAGCCGGGAGAGACCGGCAGCTTTTTTCACAGTGCTCGACCGAGATGAATTGCCCATGACCACCAAGAAGAAAGAACAGCAGAATCCGAAGCCGGACGCGATGGAGCGATACATCGCCGAAATCGACCGGTTCGCCGATGCGCTACGCACGCAACAGGCGTCGATCAAGGAGCTCGAAAAGGACGCAGCCATCGCCAAAGCTGTGCTCGACGAGGCCCGCGAAAAACTACGCGAGGCAAAGGACGTGGAGCACAGCACCGTCTCGCTGCTGCTCAAATTCATTCGCCCGGGCTCGATAGACGTCATGCCGCTGTTCGACACGATGGAGCCGGCCGAGGAGGAAGTGCACGGACAGCACGCGGACGAGTGGCGCAAAGAGCCGATCGTCGTGCTTGACCTCTCGGCCGCCGCGATGCGGGCGCTGATCGACGCCGACATCGTACTCGTGGGCCAGCTGCAAGACCGCATCCTCAAGGGCACCGACTGGGCCGAAGCACTTGATGGCATAAACCCGGGCATGGCCGAAGCGATCGCAGCCAAGTTGCAACAGTTCATCGACTCGCGGAGCGGCAAGCGATGAGCGCTGGCGACCTACATAGAAAGAGGCAATTGCCGCAAGGCGTCACGCTCGACGAGCGCCCGCCGTTCGTTCCGACGATGGTGATGACACCGCAGCTAATGAGCGTTGTCCGCGACGTCGTTGCGCAGTGGCAGCACCGCGACAAGTTCGCCGGCCTGGTGCAGTACGGCATTCGGCCGCTAGATCGCCTGCTGTTCTACGGGCCACCTGGTAACGGCAAGACGCTCGCCTGCTACTGGATCGCTAAGCAGCTTGGCATCCCGATGTATCGAGTCCTTTGCAACCAGCTGCGAGGATCGTATCTCGGCGAGACAACACGCGCCGTCGCAGCAGTGATGGATCACTTGAACGCGGTGAGCGATCCGGCCATCTGCCTTTGGGATGAAATCGAGTCGATCTTCGTCGATCGGAGCGTTTCGAGCAGCTCCTGCGATCGTGAGATTGCCTCTGCTTTGACGTTGTTTCTGCAGGGACTCGACCGCTGGCGAGCACCGGTGCTGGTCGTAATGGCCACCAACCTTGTCGGGCAGCTCGACGCGGCCTTGCTGTCTCGCATCGAGATGCGGCTGGAATTTGTCGGTCCTGACGCCAACCAAGCCGAGCAGCTCTTGAACTACTGGTGCGAGCTGCTCGCCAAGTTCGGCGCCGACGAATGGGGGCCGGTCCTCAAGGATCGCATTCAATCGAAGCCCCCCGCTAGTTTCCGCGAACTGCAGCAAACGATCGCCTTTGCCGCCCGCCAATGGGTCGCGAAGCAATGCACGTGACAACAGCCTGGAAGTCGCTGCTGAAGAGTAAGGAGTATCAGTCTTCATCTTGAAAACGGAGTTTCTTGACCAGTGCGGCTGGGGCGAACCCAGCGGCCGTGTGAGCGGGTTTTTCGGCACTCCTTAACCGCGCACATGTGCTACTGCGCCCGGTTCGAATCCGGGGCTGGTCTTTTTGGCCGGGTACCGCGGAATGCCAGCCGCGGATAGGGATCGCAGGACAGGTCCGCTCGGCTTTTTGAAGGTGAACGTAGAGATGATCGACGAGCAGCAAATCAACGATCGGATTCGCGG
>DASZPI010000536.1:0-4322 GCA_035550355.1 Pirellulales bacterium | reverse complement strand
CACCTGCTGGGGCTCGACCACCAGCGGCTGACGTTCAAGTTCCAGGGGCTCGACGCCCGGCTCACCGGCGTCGAGCCGGCGCACGTGGTGCGCGAACTGCTGGCGTAAGCGCCGTTACGGGCGGCCGACCGTTCGACCGTTCGCGATCGGCTCGGGCTTGCGGACCGAGAAGTTCGTCAGGTACCAGGTGTAGACGTCGTTTCCCGACACGGCGTGCAGCCCCACGCGCTGGCCGTTCTTCGGCGGCCCTCCGTCGACGGTACCGATCGGCTGGTCGCCGGCGTAGATGGTCGCCGTGCTGCCGCGCGTCACCACCCGCAGAGTAAACTGCTGCCCCGGCGCGGCCACCTGGACCTTGTTGATCGGGAAGGTCCAATCACCGTCGGCCTGCTTCGAGACCGTGAACAGGCCATCGGGGCGCAGGGCGGCAAGATAGTAGTTCTTGTTGTCGTCGCCCCAGAACACGATCCCCGCCGGTCGATCGGGTCCGCCCTGCGCTTCGTTGATGGTCACGCGAATGTCGGCGTCCTCGAAGCGCCCTTCGTACATCAGCGTGCGGCCGGTGTTCGGCTTGGGCCGCAGCATCAACCAGCCGGCGACGACCGACTCGACGTCGTCGGGATCGCCCCAATCGCTTGGAAAGGCGCGAAAGTCGTCGGTCAACAGCAGCCCATCGGTGCGCGAGGCGTTGTTGGCCGGTGTGACCAACGGCGTGCGAACGCGCAGCTCGGAAAAGGCGAACGATGCCGGGTCTTTGTCGGTTTCGACGTACACGCCGATGAGGCTGCCCTTTTTGGGCGCGGCGCCCTGGTAGGTGGTGATCGCACGGTTGTTGAGCATCACCGTGGCCGAATCGCCGTGCGTGACGACGCGCAACTGGTTGGGCTTGCCGGGGTCTTTATTGGCGTTGCGAGCGCCCCCCTTGATGATGTTCATCCCCTTCCATTTGCCTTGCAGAATGCGGCCGACATACACGTCGCCGTCGGGGTCGATCACCAGCGGGCAATAATCCTGCAAGCTGTCGGCCCAGAACACCAGGCCAACCAGTTGGTCGGTCCAACTGCCCAGGGGCGCGAAATTGAGCATCACATCCACGTCGTCGTACAGGCTGACCTGATTCAGGTCGACGAACCGCAGACCGGGCTTCAGGTTCACCAGCAGCTTGTTGCCGCTGGCTTGCTTGGTGTCGTTGGGCACGCCCCACGATGGATCGAACGTGTCGAAGTTGTCTTCGAGCAGTACGGTCTGGTCTTTCCACGGGGTCTTGTTGACGGGCCCGGGGGCGCTGGCAACCCGCAGGTCGGAGAACGCCCAGGTGGCGGGCTGTTCGCCCGACTCGGCATGCACGCCGATCTTGCTGCCGCCGACAGGCGCGTAGCCTTTGACGATGGCTTGTTGCGTTCCGTTGACGTAGACCGTCGCCTGGTGGGCTTCGGTGACGACGCGCAATTCGTTGGTCTGTGCGGCGCCGGTGTGCACCGCGGGGCGCACGCTGTTGGCCACCGGATGCAGCGATTTGCCGTTCATCACGCGGAGCACGCCAAACGAGCCGTCGGGCTGCACCAGCGCAGCGTAGTAATTCGCGTAGTCGACCGCCCAAAACACAATGCCCGCCGGCTGGTCGGCGTCGCCGTTCGTCTGGCTGACGTTCAGCCGCACGTCGATGTTGTCAAACAGGCTGCCTTCGTACAACGTGCGATGCGCCAGCTCGGGCTTCAGCTTGATGAGCAGCTTGTTGCCTTCGACCGTGCGTAGGTCACTGGCATTGCCCCAACCCGGATCGAGCACCTGAAAATCGTCTGTCAGCAGCAGCGCGGCGTCGGCCGAGGCGAGGGGCGTCGTTGCCGCGGGGGCGTTGCGAACGCTGAGGTCGGAGAACGCCCAGGTCGCGCCTTGCTCGCCCGACTCGGCAATCACGCCGATCTTGCTGGGGCCATTGGGCGGAAAGCCGACGAAGCGGGTGACTTGCTTGTCGTTGACGAACACCGTAGCCACGCGCCCGCTGGTGACCACGCGCAGCTCGTTCGTCTGCCCCAGGCCTTTGAGCACTTCGTCGTGCTTGGTTGCCGAGACGGGAGTCAACCATTGCCCGGCCATTCGTCGCGAGGCGTAGACCGAGCCGTCGGGGGTGAGCAGCGCAGCGTAACAGTTCTCGCGATCGGCGGCCCAAAACACCACGCCCGCCGGCTGATCGGTACCCCCCTTCAACTCGGTGATCTTGAGCCGGATGTCGGCAGCGCCGAATTGCTTCGCCTCGTACAGCGTGCGGAAGGCGAGTTCGGGTTCGAGGGTCACGAGCAGCTTGTTGCCCTCGACGCTCTTCACCTTGTCGGCTTGGCCCCAGCCGGGATCGAGCGTGGTGAAGTGATCGACCAACAGCGGTGCGTCGTCGGCCGCTTGGACCGATCGGCCCGCGACCAACGCCAGCGACGACAGAATCGCGAACGAGGCTGCCCGCCAGGTCAACTGCCGGAGGATCCGCATACTACATCTCCTCGGTGCGAGTTTTCGATTGCCGAGCGTGTATCTTAATCGCTGCCGCGGCGATCGGCAGCGCGTGCTTCGCCGAGCACCGTGGCAATGCGGCTCCAATGCGTTCCCTGCCAAAACAATCGGCCGCAGCGGGCGCACTGAAAGTACTCGTCGAGCCAGGCAAAGGTTTTGGGCGGAATGAGTTCGCGCACCGCGTGCTTGGCGACATTCACCAGCCCTCCGCCGCATGCCATGCAGCGCGGCGCGCGAATCGGCAACGACAGTTGCCGGACGATATTCAGGAATTGCTCACGTCCGTCGAGCCGAATCGAGACGAACCGGGCCGCGATCACGCCCCAACGGATCACGCCGCGCTCGAACAGCGGCCGATCGGCGGTCAACAGAATCGCCGGCTGCTGGTGCATCTTCTGTAGCAGCGCGTCGTCGTCGATCCCTGGCCAAAACGCGGCATCGTAGCCGGCCACGCGCAGCCAGCGCGCCACGCCGCCGAGCGCCGCATCGCAATGAAAATCGGGAGCGGGCACGAATGGATGGGTCGGTATCGCCGCTTCGAACAGCAGCTCCCAGCGCCGCCGCGCCGAAGCCGATCGCAATGCTCTGCGTTTCAGTAGCCGTTCAATCACTCGCTTGCGACTTCGCGCGTACACGGCGTCAAACGAGGCGCCGATCGCCATGCCGCATCGCTCGGCCTGCGACCGAGCGGCGTGCATCAGCCGCTCGATGGCCCGTTGCAAGTCGTGCGTCCGCACGCGGCACAGCAGCGCACGAAATGCCCGCTGGTAACGACTCACGTCCTGCAAATCGGTGCCATCGCGTGGTTCTGGCGCAAAGCTCATGCTTTCAATCGAAGCGCTACGGTAAGTCTTCGCTCGTATCGCGAGCACGCCGATCGTGTTGCCGCAGCCGATCGGCGACTATGCGGGAGCGGCGGCGTTGCCGTCATTCGACCGACGCGGCCCACCGCACCTTGTAAACGGTGCTCGAAAGCGGGACTTCCGTCGCCGGATCGAGCAGCGACACTTTCCGCCCCCAGGTCGAGTACACGACTCGACCGGTCGCGGGGTGAACATCGATCGCCTTGACTTTGGCCAGTGCCGCCGCCGCCGGATGCGGCCGGAACCGCTTCGCATCGCGGTCGAACAACCATACGTGGTCGTCGGTCGTTAGAATCAGGTCGCCGGTCTGCGGCACGGGACGCAAGTCGTGACCATCGGGCGACGGCAACTCATGCGCGTGGCGCAATACAAGTTCGGGCCTGTCGGTATCCCACTCGGCAAGCGTGTATTCCCGCAGCTCGTTGTAGCCGATCGCCCACACCGTCTGCCGCGCGTCGTCCCAAACCACGCCGTGCGCCGAGTGCAGCGGCGCTTTCCAGACAGGCTTTGCATCGACGCCGCCACTGAGATCGAACACCAACAGCCGATCGCCGCTCAGCGAACTGGCCACGGCCACGCGATCGCGGGGGAGCAGTTCGAGCGAATGGGCGTTGGTCGCCGACGCGTACCACAGCAGTTTTTTGGTCGCGCGTTCGATCAGTCCGCAGCCCGAGTTCGACGCGCAGACAAGCACCTGCTGGCCGTCGCCGAGCAGCTTGCATTCATCCAGGTTGCCGAACCAGCGCCGCTGCTGCATCGACAACGCCGGATCATCTGCGGCGCTCCACGACCATCGTTTCTCGGGGCTGCCCGTTGCCGCGGCGTGCAGATCGACGATGAACACTTCAGAACCGCCGGCGCAAATTACGTGTTGTTCGTCGCTCGCCGGCGCGGCGGCGCTCGAGCGGCCGAGCATGACCGCGGCAAGCCACGTCGATAAAATAAACTCGCGGC
>DASZPI010000535.1:0-6448 GCA_035550355.1 Pirellulales bacterium | reverse complement strand
GGCTCGGGCGATGTCACCTTCAGCGGCGGCACGCTGCGCTTGGGCAACGCCTACGCGGAATCGTCGAACCGCGCATTCAATTTGAACTCGTCCGGCGGCACGATCGATGTCACGGGCGCGTCGGCCACGATCGGCGGCTCGATCCGCGACGGCGCTACCGCCGGCGGCCTCACCGTGCAAGGCGCGGGGGGAACGCTGTATCTCACAGGCAACAACACGTTCAGCGGACCACTGTCGGTCGCCAGCGGTTCGAGCCTGACGCTCACCGGCTCCGGCGCCATCTCCGGCACGGCCGCGGTCACCGTGGGTGGCACGTTAAATCTCGACGTTGCCGCTGCGCTCAATAGCGCAGCCACGGTCACCGCGGGCGGGACGGTGAACATCGCCGCCAACCAGTCGGCCGGCTCGCTCTTCAACAGTGGCACGCTCAACCTGCTCGGCGGCGCGTCGCTGTCGCTCTCGAACGGCCTCACGCTGCGTGGCGGATCAACGGTCGGGTTCGGCCAGGTCGGTAGCGGCAACGGTTACGTGGTCCTCACCGGCGGCACGCTCGCGCTGAACGCGGGGACCGAGACGATCAGCGTTTCGGGATCGGTCGCCAGCGCCGGATCGTTTGCGCTGTTCACATACGGTAGCGGCACCTACACGGGCCTTCTCTCGCAGTTACAACTGAACACGGGCAATTTGTCGCTGGGCAACAATCTGGCAGCCACGCTCAGCGACAACACGGCGGCGCGTGAAATCGACCTGATCGTGTATAGCACCTTTGTTCCGACCGGCAATCTCGCGTGGACCGGCGCGATCAACAGCGCTTGGGATACTTCAACGAACAACTGGTCCGACGGCGGAACGCCGGCCGCGTTCGCCAATGGCAACATCGTCACGTTTACCGATTCGGCGAGCAACGCGGTCGCCGGCACGGCCACCATCAGCATCGCCGCCGGCGGCGTGCAACCTTCGGCAATCACAGTCACCAACTCCGCGGTCAACTATGTTTTCGATAGCTCGACCGGGTCGATCAGCGGCGCAACCGCCCTGGTGAAAGACGGCAGCGGCACGCTCACGCTTTCCGGCGCGAATGCCTACAGCGGCGGAACACTCTTCAACGCCGGAACGGTGGTGATCGCCTCGGCAACGAGCCTCGGCGCAGGCACGTTGACGTTCAACGGCGGCGTGCTTGCCGATTATGCCGGCAGCTTCACGATCAGCAACGCTCTGTACACCGCGACGACTAGCGGCGGGTTCTACATTGACGGCGGCCTCACCGTGACAGCCACCGGCACCATCGGCGGCACGGTGGCTCT
The DNA here is from genome assembly GCA_035550355.1 of Pirellulales bacterium. Taxonomy (GTDB): domain Bacteria; phylum Planctomycetota; class Planctomycetia; order Pirellulales; family PNKZ01; genus DATAXP01. Next base: position 5,144 of record DASZPI010000535.1, on the reverse strand, counting down.
AACCAAGCTCGGCAGCGGCACGCTGATCCTCTTGGGCCAAAACGTCTCCAACGCGCCGATCATCGTCAATGGCGGCACGATTAGCGGCAACGCCACGAGCTTCGGCAACAACCCCATTGAACTGTCGAGCGGCGGAACGATCGTCTTCGATCAATCCGGCGCCGCCGGCACGTTCAGCAATGCGATCACCGGCACCGGCAATGTCGTGGTCGATGGCACACTCGCGTTGACCAATCCCAACAGCAGCTACTCGGGCTTCACGGTGCTCAACAGCGCCGACGTCACGATCGCCAACGGCGGCGAGCTGGGGACGCTCGGCTTGGCATTGAACAACTCCACGCTCAACACCGGCGCCGGCAGCTACGCCGCCACCACTACCCTGAACGGCACGAACGCGTGGAACGTCTCGGCCGACACGCTGTTCACTGCCGGCGCGGTTGACGGTTCAGGAGGCCTGGTGAAGACCGGTAGCGGCACGTTGGTGCTCGATTCGGCCGGTAACTTTGCGGGCGGTGTCAGCATCTCCGCCGGCCTTCTGGCCGTCGCCGCCGACCAGGCGCTCGGCACCGGCGCGGTCACGGTGAGTAGCGGTGCGAGCCTGGCGTTCGTAAACACCGGCAATTACACCGGCGTCAACGAGATCACCATCCTCGGCGCCGGTACGCCGACCATCGGGGCCGCGCTCGGCTTCAGCGGCAACAACAGCTTCGGCGGCAACATCACGGTCGGCGGCGGTGCCGGCGCACTGGCCAACATCGGCTTCGACGCGGGAAGCAACACCACGCTAGCGGGCGTTCTGGCCAAGGATGGCCGAACTCTGGAGCTCGACGCCGGCGGGGCCAACGTGCACGTTAACATCACTGGCACGCTCTCGGGCTCCTCCGCCGCCAGCGACGTGATCTTCAACGGCAACAATCTATCGACCGCTGATTTCACGATCAGCACGCCGCAGAACTACAACGGACCGACCTACATCACGAACGGCAGCACGCTGTTTTTGGGCGCGAGCAACGTCCTGCCAAGCACGACGCACACCGACCTGACGCTGACGACGAGCAATCCGTCATTTGCGTCGAAGTTCGATCTCGCCGGCTTCAGCGATACCGTTCGCATCCTCGACGGCGATGCCGGCAGCATTGTCACCAACTCGAACACGAACACGGCAAGCACACTGACCGTGGCGCCAACCAGCGCCGGTGTTTCCACCTTTGCCGGCGCCCTCACGGGCAATCTCAACACGGTGTTTGCCGGCGTCGCCAGCAGCGGCGAAGTGTTGACCAGCGTGAGCAGCTACTCGGGAACGACGAACATCGACTCTGGCGCTTTGTTGGTCAACGGCTCGCTGACCAGCGGCGGAACTGTCACCGTCAACTACGATACCGCCAGCAATCAAGCAATCCTTGCCGGTATTGGCTCCCTGGTAGGTAACGTGCTCGTGGCTGCCGACGGTACCGTGGCCCATAACGGCGTGTTGTCGCCAGGCAACGTTGTCCCCGATGTCGGCAATCTGAATAACTCGCATGTTGCCGGTTTGTTGGCCGTTGCGGGTAACCTGACCGTAAGCGGAACCTACCTTTGGGATCTTACCAGTGTCGGAACCACGACCGGAGCGACCGGCATTGCCGGCTCCGATTACGACCAGGTTGCGCTGGGCGGCCATGCACTGAATTTGCCGGCTGTGGGCGGTCAAGTTCCAATCTTCGAACTCAACCTTGCCACGGGAGCGATTCCCACCGCAACCGATTTTTGGCGCGCGACCGAAACCTGGAACGTCGTGACCGGGCTGACAGGCGATCCGGGTGGATCGTTCGCCTTGAACTACGTCCAGAGCAACACGTGGAGCAGCCTGGGGGCCTTCAGCCTTGCATATTCCGGTGGCAACGAGCAGCTCGTTTGGACCCCGGCAAGCGTGCCTGAACCTAGCACGATGCTCTTGGGCGGCTTAGCGACCCTGGGAATGGGTATCCGTGCTTGGCGCAAGCGCCGCGCGACACGATCACGGATCGATCGCACCTTGTCCTAGCGAAGGCGTGTCCGATGCGATTCCTCGTCGGTTACATGGAATTGTTGCTCGCTTCGGGTTGTGCACTGCGATTCGAATCGCAGCTCCGGTCTTCGGAAGCATCGTGGTTGGCGATGGTCGCTAACTGCTACTTCGCGTTGTCGCTAGGCGTCTCGGGCATATCGCTTGTTCGTCGAGTTTCCGAGCACGTGACAGCCCCGATTGCTTTTCACGAACGCTAACCGCTTCACACGGGAGGGCTCAATGCACCAACAGCGAAGAAAAGCCTTGAGCGACGACGAACTCGACCATCGTATTGCCACGGCCATCATCAATCTGCGATTCGTGCGGTTCAGGTACGTGCGTAATAGCGCCGAGGGTCTGCTACGATTGGAGGCAGCGGATCAGTTCATGGAGATCAATAGTCACGGCGGCGACGTTCAGATCACTGGCCGGCTCATCTTGCCGCAGGACAAATTCTTGGTGGAAGCCTTTGTGCCGCACATCGACGGCGTCGCAAGTGCCTCGTGCAACATCCAAATTGTCGGACTAGCCTCCCAATGCGGCGATTCGAGGCTCGGGGGAGCCAACAATACGCACCCTCGCGACGAACCTTTTGCCGCATAATTGCCGCGACGCGGCTCCGTCAGCGACTTGCTGCGAGCCACGAGCACGGAGTTACTGCTCCTCGATCGATCAGCGAAACGTCTTGTTCGGGCTAACTATTCGTTGATCGAACTCTTAGCGACGATTGCGCTTGTCGACACTCTGCTTGGAATCGCAGTCGTCTGAACAGAGTCAGAGGTGCCATAGATGTATTGGTGTAGCAATATGTAGTTAATTCAACTGAATCCCACGCAATTGCCCGTAATCGCAACCAATTGGAATTCGGTTGGAGATTATCGAGAAACGCCGCTATTTTCGAACAAATTGCCTCGTCGAGGCCTCAGTCGAAGCCTTATCGTCCGCAAGGATCACGATGACGTTCGGCCTCGACGGTCTCGTTTCAGCCGCATGCAATCGGCCGAACGAGCTGAACAATATGGTGCCGATGGCGAGGAGGTGATGTTTCATAGCGCGAATGCTTTGCGCGGTTTATTCGTTGAATCGGCGCGGCCTTGCATTCGCAACGACAGGAGGTTGTCCCACGCAGCCGACGGAGGGGTGCTTGGTAGCAGGGGCGCTTTAGCCAACACCGGCGTACATTCGCGAGCATCTCCCGGAACGCTTTCCGTGGATGGCGGATCTGCCGGGCAATGTCCTTTCCCCGTCGACTAAGACGCGCAGCTCTGATCGATTATTTTGGAGCCGTGTTGGGTGACCTTGGCCAGCGGCATGCACGGCCGGTGAGATTTGCAATTACCGAACATATATTGGTACGCGTGCCACGCATAGCATCTTGCGGATTAGCGATAGCTGAGGGTCGTGAATCGGCACGACTTCAGAAGTGTTGAGCGATGAACAACCGGGAGCGGATCGCCAAGCGGTGACAGCGCGTTCGCTGCACAGCGCCAAACCGGGCGATGATCGAAGTGCGGCTGCCCGAGAGCAGCGTCACACGAGTTTCAGGTGCAACATCCGATACTTTTAGCCCAAGCGGGGCCAGCTATAATCGGGAGCTGTTTTCGCCCGCCCTTGCGTTGCGCTCATGCCCATTGCCCTCGAAACCGTCGTCAAGCAGCGACGATGCCGCTGTCTTCGAGTTGCTTGACGACAGTTTCAAGCGCGACGGCCATGGGTCTTGTGTCACTTCGTGCCGGAGGTGGCAGGCTCAGTCGTCTTCGGCTTGGCCGGATCATCCCATTCGATCTTGCAGTCGGGCAGGGCTTTTTGCAGCGCGGCGACTTGTTTGGGCGTGACCTTGGTGCGTTGGACGGCTAATCGTTTGAGTTGCTTGCAGCCTTCGAGCGGCCGAAGATCGACGACGTCGGTTCCGGTAATTATCAGAACCGCGAGCGGCGAATCCTTCAGGGCCGAAAGATCGCTTATTCGCGTGTTGGAGCAATACAGTTGCGAAAGCGGCAAACCTCGTAGCGCCGACAAATCCGAGATTTTGGTGCTGCCACACTCGAGAATGGTCAAGGGCATGCCTTCCAATGGCGACAGGTCCGACACCTCGGTGTAGGGGCAAATGACCTTGTTGAGCGCCATCCCTCTCAGCGGCTCCAAACTTTTCAGCTTGCACGGCGTCGGTCCTGACCGTTCGCAACTGATTCGTCGCAACCCGACGAAGGCTCGAATGGGCGAGAGATCAGATACTTGCGATACGTACAACCCGACTTCCGTCACGACCCCCTTGTCGACCTTGGGCGACCCTTCCGGATGACCGACGGCGTTCATCCCCATCAGCTTGCCGTCGAAGCCGGGGTTCAGCTCCATCAGTTTTTTACTGACTGCTTCGAGTTGCTTCTCGGCCGGCAGCTTCTGCGTGTCGGCGACCCACCTTTGGAACTCGGGCGCGAGCCATGACTGTTTCGCGGCTGGATCGTCCCATTCGATTTTGCACTTGGGCAGAGCTTTTTGCAGCGCCGCTACCCGGGCCGGTGTGAGTTGCGTTTCGCGAGCGTTTAACACGCTCAGGTTCGAGCAATTCACGAGTGGTGAAGGATCCGAGAGCGGCGTACGCCGCATCGTCAGGTTCTTCAACGTTGTCGACCCGCGCAGCGGACTCAGATCGGTGACCTTCGTGCCTGTAAAGCTGAGAGTTTCCAAGGACAACCCTCGGATCGGCGACGCATCCGCCAACGGTTGATATTCGCACGCAAGCGTCTTGAGTGAGATCATATCCGTTAAAGCACTCAGGTCCGCCACTCGGTCGTTCCCCAAGCTGAGCGACTGCAGTTGTAGGCCTTTCAACGGCGTCAAGTCAGCCACGTTCATGGTGTCGATTTTCAGGGCTTGCAACGATTTTATATCGCTGAGGGGACTCAAATCGGTAAGTTTGCCCTTGCGAGCAGGGTCGGTGCCGGCGATGGTCAGTGCTCGCAATCCGGCAAACGCTTGCAGCGGAGAGATGTCCGTGACTGCGTCGGTCTGTAGACGAACCTGCGTCACGACGCCTCCCTCAATGCCGGGCGCGTCGTAATTCTTGAATCGCCCGTCGGTGCCCAACAGCTTGCCGTCGAAGCCGGGATTCAACTCC
>DASZPI010000534.1:0-1985 GCA_035550355.1 Pirellulales bacterium | reverse complement strand
GCATTAACCGACGCGCTGGCCGACAAGAACGCGCCGGTGCGGGCGATGCTGCTCGACGCCCTGGCGGTGATCGCACCGAACAATCCGCAAGTGTTGGCGACGCTAACACAGTTCTCCGCCAGCGATCCCGATGCTGGGGTTCGTCAGGCCGCGATCGTTGGCCTGGAGACGATTGGGGTCGGCGCGCGGTCGGCGCTCGAAGCGGCCACCCGCGACCGCGATCCGGTGGTGGCCAACGCGGCCCGCGACGCACTTGCGCGTTTGCCGGTGCGCTGAGCGCGAATCCGCTTGACCATCGTGCATCGTCCCGCCTTTGATCGTGCGCCGTTGCTGGCCTACGATTCAACAGACCGGGGCATCGTGTCCGCCGACGAAAGGTCAAGCCGTGCAGCGCCGTGCCATTCAGGTTCGTGGCATTGTGCAAGGCGTCGGCTTCCGTCCGTTCGTGTACGAGCTCGCTTCGAGCTATGCGCTCAACGGCTTCGTCCGCAACAACACCGGTGCGGTCGAGATCGAAATCGAGGGGCGGGCCGAATCGATCGAGGCCTTTCTCGCGGCGCTCGTCCAACATGCCCCGCCGCTGGCTCGAATTCAATCGGTCGAGCAGCATCCACTCGCAACAACGGGCGAGATTGGATTTCATATTGAGCACAGCCAGACGGCGATTGGCGAAGCGGTTTTCATTTCGCCCGATGTCGCCACCTGCTCGGCCTGTTTGGCAGAATTGTTCAATCCCGCGGATCGACGTTATCGGTACCCGTTCATCAATTGCACCAACTGTGGCCCGCGGCTGACGATTATCACGGGGGCGCCGTACGATCGTGCGCAAACCACCATGGCGGCGTTCGCCATGTGCAACGCCTGCCGACGTGAGTACGAGGATCCCGCCGACCGCCGTTTTCACGCCGAGCCCATCGCTTGTGCGGCTTGCGGCCCATCGTTGGTGTTGCTGGCGAACACAGGCGCGCCGATCGCGGCTGGCGATCCCATCGCCGCGCTCGCCACGCGGTTGCTGGCCGGCGAGATCGCAGCGATCAAAGGGCTCGGCGGCTATCACCTCGCCTGCGACGCGACCAACGAGCCGGCAATCGCGCAGTTGAGAAGCCGAAAGCATCGCGAGGACAAACCGTTGGCGGTGATGGTGCGCGATCCTTTTGCGGCGGAACGCTTGTGCCACATCACCGCCGCAGAGCGCGCGTTGCTCGATTCGTCGCAGCGACCGATTGTGTTGCTCGAAAAACGCGTCGACGTTGAGTCACTTGCGCCGTCGATCGCGCCTGGCAATCCGCGCTTGGGAATCATGCTGCCCTACACGCCGGTGCATCACTTGCTGATGCAGGCGATCGACGGCCGACCGCTGGTAATGACCAGCGCCAATCGCAGCGACGAGCCGATCGCCTATTGCGATGACGACGCGCTGGTGCAACTCGCCGGAATTGCCGATGTGTTCCTCGCTCACAATCGGCCGATCCATGTACGTTGCGACGATTCGGTGGTGCGAGCCGCCGACGAGCACATCGAGTTCGTCCGTCGTTCGCGTGGCTACGCGCCGGCTCCGATCACGCTGCCGATTCGGTGCACCAAGGCAATACTGGCGGTGGGTGGTCAGTTGAAGGCAACGTTCGCGCTCGCCCACGGTGGGCACGCAATCGTTAGTCATCATCTGGGCGACTTGGACCACTACGAAGCCCTGCGCGCCATGGAGCGCGACATCGAGTTGTACCAACGACTGTTCGATATTCATCCCGAGCTGATTGTTCACGATCTGCACCCCGACTACGCGTCGACGCGGTACGCGCTGGAACGCGTGGCGCGCGACGGCGGGAATGCATTGGCCGTGCAGCATCATCATGCCCACCTGGCCAGTTGCCTGGCGGACCACGGATTGAACGAGCCCGCGATTGGCGTCGCGTTCGACGGCACCGGGTTCGGCCTTGATGGCGCGATTTGGGGCGGCGAGTTTCTGGTGGGTGACTTTGCCGGCT
>DASZPI010000533.1:0-4213 GCA_035550355.1 Pirellulales bacterium | reverse complement strand
CAGCGCCCCGCCGCCCGTATCGAGCGCGAGCAACTCGCCCGTGCGACGATTGTGCCAGCGCGGCGACATGACCCAGGTGTATTTGTCCGAAAAGTCGCGCTTCTGCGGCCTGGGCGTCGTCGTTTGGTTCCACGGATGCCGCTGATCGACGGGATTGCCCAACGGGTCGTGGGTCACGAACGTCTCACGGTCCTGCCAGTCTTCGTAGAACGAGCTGCCCAGCATGATGCGGATGCCGAGGTTGATCTCGACCAGATCGGTGGTCACCAACTGCCCGTCGACCACGACGCCGGGGGTAACAAACATCTGCTCGCCCCAGCGCGACATTGTCTCGTAGCGATAGTCGCAGGCCTCGGGATCGTTGAACGAGCCCCAACACCCGAGCAGCACGCGTCGCCGCCCCACTTCCTCGTAGCCCGGCAGCGCTTCGTAAAAGAAATCGAACAGGTCGTCGTGCAGCGGCACCGAGCGCTTCATGAACTCGATGTACTTCAGCAAGCGCACCAGGTAGTCGTTGAACAACTGCACGCTGGGCACGGTGCCCACGCCGCCGGGGTACAGCGTGGAAGGATGAACATGCCGCCCTTCCATCAGGCAGAACATTTCGCGCGTTACGCGGCTCATCTGCAAGGCTTCGAGATAAAACGAGCCTTCGAACGGATTCAAGGCTCGCATGATGTCGGCAATCGTGCGATAGCCGTGGATGTCGCTATGCGGGGCGCGCGTGTTCTCGGCACGGACAAACAACGACGGGTTCGTTTGCCGCACCAACTGCTCGCAGAAGTCCACGCCCACCAGGTTGTCCTGGAAGATGCAGTGATCGAACATGTACTCGGCGGCTTCGCCGAGATTGATGATCCACTCGGCCAATGCGGGCGGACGGATCTTGAACGCCATGTTCTGGGCGTAGCACGCGCAGGTGGCGTGATTGTCGCCGCAGATTCCACAGATGCGACTGGTGATGAAATGGGCGTCGCGCGGGTCCTTGCCCTTCATGAACATGCTGTAGCCACGAAAGATCGACGACGTGCTATAGCACGAATCGACCAGTCGATTCGCGAAGTCGATCTTCGTGTGGATTCCCAGGCTGCCGACAATCCGCGTGATCGGGTCCCACGACATCTCGACCAGCCGCGGCGGCTTTTGCACGGTGCTGTTTGCGATCGTCATGCTCCTTGTCGCTTCGGCTTGGCGGCGGTCGGGGCGGCGTCGTTCGACCGGTTCGACGAACCGTTCGTCGAGCCATGCGCGGCTTGCCGCGTCTCGGGCTCGCGGTTCAGCGAGGCGCGGGTGAACGCCCGCAGGGCGCGGACGGTTTTGCCGTACATCACGATCGCGGTCGTCGAAAGTTGCGCCCCGGGCGGCTCTTCCAGCAGCGGCATGAATTTGTCGGGGAAACCTGGCATGGTGCAGCCGATACAGACGCCGCCCACATTCGGGCACCCGCCAATGCCGTTGATCCAGCCGCGCTTGGGCACATTGCACTGCACGACCGGTCCCCAGCAGCCAAGCTTCACAATGCACTTGGTGGTGCCCGCCTCCATGTTGCCGGCGAAATCGGCTTGCTCGTAGTAGCCGCCGCGGTCGCATTGTTCGTGCACGGTGCTGGCGAACAACCAGGCGGGGCGCAATTGCTCATCGAGCGCGATCATCGGCGCACGCCCGGCGGCTTGGTTCAGCAGGTACAGCAACACCTCCATGAAGTTGTCGGGCTGCACCGGGCAGCCAGGCACACAGACCACCGGCAGGCCGGCCTTCGACTGCCACTTCCATCCCAAGTAATCGGGCAGCCCGCGACAGTCGGTCGGATTGCCTGCCATGGCGTGGATGCCGCCATACGTCGCGCAGGTTCCGATCGCGATCACCGCCCAGGCGTGCGGAGCGAGCCAATCGATCCATTGGCACGTGGTGATCGGCTGACCGGTGGCGGCATCGGTTCCCAGCCCCGCCCAAAAACCTTCCGCCTTATTGTGCTCGTTGGGAATTGAGCCTTCGACGACCAAAATAAACGGGCCGAAGTTGCCCTGGGCGGCGCGATGGAACGGCTCGAGAAACTCGTCGCCCACCTTGGGCGAAAGGATCGGGTGATGCAACGTGACGCGCGGTAACCGCGGAATGGCTCCCAGCAGCAGCTCCTCGAGGCTGGGCTGCGTCGCGGCGGTGATCGCAATCGAATCCCCGTCGCATCCCAGCCCCGCGGTGATCCACAGAATATCGAGAGCCTGTATTTCCGACTTGCGCATCGACGCCTTCCGATGGAGTCCCTGCCCGATCCATAGCGGGCAGCCTTCCGTGCTGGCATAGACGAGCCGCGAAATGCACCGCCTATAAATCCTCTGCTCGGAAGGACTTCAAACTTGACTGTCCTTTTTGATCTTTCGCCGCGCTCGCGTCAAGCTGAATGCATTCGTCGCCAGCACGGCCACGCCGCCGTGCAGCGCGACGCAGCGTTCACTTTCCGTCGTTTGGCGTGCCGTCGGGCTGGTACTGCCGCGTGAAATCGAGCTTGATCGCGAGGCACCGCTTATGAAACTCGCGTGCTGTTTTGATCCGCGCCGCGAGCAACGTGTTGTTTGAGCCGACGATCTCTGCTGCCGCTTGGAGCAGGGGTTCGAGACGCTCGACACGCTCGACATCGGCTTGGCTGGCGGTTTGCACGCTCAGTTCACGCCACAAGGCGGCGAAATATGCCTGCATCGAGCGACCTGCGATGCCGTAATAGCGCCCATAGAAGTCGTCGTCGATTGCGCTCAGGTCGCTGTTATGGTTCCACAGCAATTGCGCCGCGAGCCGGTTCCAGTACGGATTCGGATGATCGTTGTAGTAGTCGGTGCAATTCTGCCATCCGGCGATCCCTTGCCGAGCGTAGAAGCGGAAGTCGCGTTGCATCAGCCCGTCGGGCCAAGGTCCACTCTGGCAATAGCTGAGCATCGGCACCCGCAGCGACTTGCCCACGTGCTGGTTGTAGTAGTCGAGCACGACCACCTCGCCGCGGTAGTTGGCAGCTCTTAAATATTTGGCCCAGCCCTGCCAGCGATGCCAGGCTGCCAAGTCCGTATCGCCGGGATCGCGCGCCCCGGCAGTTTTGATGTTCTTCAATCGCGGCTTCCACTGCAGGTACCGGGCGGCGTGTCGATTGGCCTCGGCGTCCATCGAAGCGTCGAACGTGCGAATATCGTTGCACCACAGCAACACGAAATCGGCGCCGTCGCCGATCGGCGTTACCTCGCGCGGCGGTACACCGCACTCGTTGTAGGCAATCCAGACGAACTTGGGGCGGAGCCCGCGCGCGGTCGCTTCGCGCGCAATCGCGTTGATCAGCGTCAGGTACCAATCGCTCATCGTCCGTTTCGCGCAATCGTCGCAGCGGCATTGGACCCCCTGTTGCGGTCCGTCGGGCGGGTAGACAGCGAACAGGTCGATGAACGGGGTGCGCTCGAGATACCGCACCGCATTGGCGACGACGATCCGCATCGCTTCGGGATTCGACCAACAGAACGACGCCGCTCCGCCCCAGGCTGGCGAATCGACCGGAGCGCGATGTCCCTTCAGCAGCGGGAAGTATTCAGGATGCGTTGCGAAATACGATCCAGCCGGGGTGAGCTGAGCCAGAATATGACCCGGACCAGCGATCAGCAAACCGCGCTTGCGAACCTCGTCGAGCCCGAGCTGCTCCCAACTCTCGCCCGGACGCGACAGCGTCAACATGAACGCATTGCAGCGGTTCTTCGCTGCCCAATCGGCCACGTTGACGAGCTTGGGCTTGTCGGCCGCATCGAAATTGTTGTCGCTGACGAAACGATAGCGAAACGTGGGTTTCTCGCACAGGTCGAGCGGTTCGATCTGCAGCGAATCGAGTTGCGGGACGATTTCGCCGCCCCGATCGCGGTAGCCAAAAAACCGCACGCCGCACAATTCGAGCAAGTGATAGGCGGCGAACAGCGTCCCGCGATCGTTGGCCCCCGCCAGCAGCAGCGTCGGCCCGGCCGCGCCGGTGCAGGTCTTAATCACATAGCCATCGCTGCCGAGCTGATCCAGATCAATTCGCTCGCGCTCGACGAGCTTAGCAATTGCGGCGTTGGTCGCGGGGCGGCCGACGAGAATCGCATTTCGATCGACTTCGGTCGGCTCGTCAAGCGGCACGATCGGCAGCGTGGCGCCTTGGGGTGCACCCTCGGCAATCGTCATCGCTCGAATGTAATGCTGCAACTCG
>DASZPI010000532.1:0-9634 GCA_035550355.1 Pirellulales bacterium | reverse complement strand
AACGCTGCGGTTCTTTTTGCTGCTGCCGAACCACCTGGTGCGCGACTTCAAGGCCGACGATGGACGGCGCTTCATCGGCTGGCAGTATAAGCCGGGACAGCGCTTGCAGGTGCGCCTGCCGGTCGAGCATTGGACCGATCGAATCGTGCTCCCGGCCGAGGCGGTGGTGCAAGACGGGGCGGAGATGTTCGTGTTTCGCGAAGACGGCAAGCATTTTGATCGCATGCCGGTTCATGTCGAGTATCGCGATCCGCAATGGGCTGTGATTGCCGACGATGGCTCCCTGAAGGTCGGCGAGCAGATTGCCATGGCCGGCGCCGCGCAATTGCAGCTCGCCCTGAAGAACCGTTCGGGCGGAGCCGTCGATCCGCATGCGGGGCACAATCACTAGCGGTCAGTCGGCAGCGGGCAGAACAGAGAAGCGTTTTTTTTTTTGGTGGTAACGCATGCTGAATTCCATTATTCAACTCGCGCTGCGGTATCGACTGGTCACGGTGGCGCTTGCCATCGCGGTATCGTGTTACGGCATGTACACGGTCGAACATCTGCCGATCGATGTGCTTCCCGACCTGAATCGGCCGCGCGTGACAATCCTCACCGAGGCGCCGGGACTCGCGCCCGAGGAAGTCGAAACGCTCATCACCTTCCCGCTGGAGACGGTGCTGAACGGGGCCACGGGCGTGCAGGCGGTTCGCAGTTCCAGCGCGGTCGGCTTGTCGATCGTCAATGTCGAGTTTGCTTGGGACACCGACCTGTTCATCGATCGGCAGATCGTCAACGAGCGCATGGCGCTGGTCGTCGGCCGACTGCCGCAGGGCATGCGACCGCAGTTAGCCCCGATCGCCTCGATCATGGGACAGGTGATGCTCGTGGGCATGTGGAGCGACACGGGCAAGACCGACCCCATCGAGCTGCGCACATTGGCCGACTGGACCGTTCGTCAACGCTTGTTGTCGATCCCCGGCGTGGCGCAGGTCGTGACCATGGGCGGAGGTCGCAAGCAGTTTCAAGTGCTGGTCAATCCCGAGGCATTGCTGGCGTACGAAGTTTCATTGGCTGAAGTCGAGCGGGCGGTGGCCGACAGCAACTCCAACGCCGCCGGTGGCTACCTCAAGCTCGCCGATCACGAGTACCTCGTCCGCTCGTTGGGTCGCATTCAGCAACCCAGCGACCTGGAAAGCGTGGTCGTGCGCATCGTCGGCGATCGGCCGATCCTGCTCTCGCATGTGGCGCGCGTGATCGAGGGGCCCGATGTGAAACGCGGTGACGCGGCGGTCAACGGCACGCCGGCCGTGATGCTCACGATTTCCAAGCAGCCCGGCGCCGATACGCGTCGTTTGACTGAGAATATTGTCGCAACGCTCAACGAGCTGCGGTCCAGCCTGCCGGACGACGTGCGGATCGATCCGCAGGTTTATCAACAAAAGCAGTTCATCGACCTCAGCATTCAAAATGTGCTCGAGGCGCTGCGCGACGGCGGCATTCTCGTCGTGCTGGTGCTCGTGCTATTCCTGCTCAATCTGCGAACCACCGTCATCACGTTGGTCGCCATTCCGTTGTCGATCCTGACGACGGCGCTGGTGTTCAAATGGCTGGGAATGTCGATCAACACCATGACGCTCGGCGGCTTGGCGGTGGCGATTGGCGAGTTGGTGGACGACGCGATCGTGGACGTGGAGAACATTCATCGCCGCCTGGGCGAGAATGCCCGCGCCGAAGCGCCGAAGCCGGTGCTGCGCGTGGTGTACGAAGCCAGCAGCGAGGTCCGCAACCCGATCGTTTTCAGCACGGTTCTGGTGGTCCTGGTGTTTGTGCCTCTGCTGGCGTTGGGGGGAATCGAAGGGCGGCTATTCGTGCCTTTGGGCATTGCGTACATCGTGTCGATTCTCGCCTCGTTGGTCGTTTCGTTGACGGTGACCCCGGCGCTGGCCTCGTGGTTGCTGCCGCGCGCCCAACATGCGACCGGTCCCCACCACGACTGGCTGTTGCCGCGCGGCCTCAAGTGGCTTGCCGGCGGCGCGATCCGCTTGAGCCTGCGCCGCCCTTGGGCAATTTTCGCCACGGTGCTGATGCTCGTCGTCGCCAGCGCGCTGGTCGCATCGCAAATGGGCAGCGACTTCCTGCCGCCGTTCAACGAAGGCTCGGCACAGGTCAACGTGCTGTTGCCGCCCGGCACCTCGTTGGAAGCGTCGGATCGCATTGCCCGCACGGTCGATCGCAAGCTGCTCGAGATTCCCGGCGTCGTTTCGGTGGGGCGGCGCACCGGCCGCGCCGAGCTCGACGAACACGCCGAGGGAGTGAATGTTTCGGAGATGATTGTCGCCATCGATCCGCAGTCGCACCGCGGACGTGCGGAAATTTTGGCCGATGTACGCAACGAGTTGGCAAACATCCCCGAGATCGTATTCTCGGTCGAACAACCCTTGCAGCATCTCATCTCGCACATGCTCTCGGGCGTCAAGGCCCAGGTGGCGATCAAGGTGTTCGGCGACAATCTTGATACGCTGCGCACTCGCGCCGAGGAGCTGCGGTCGGCCATCGCTTCGGTCGCAGGGGTAACCGACCTGTTCGTCGAGCAGCAGGTCGAGATTCCGCAGGTGCAGGTCCGTCTGCATCGCGATCGATTGGCGACGCGCGGCCTGAACACCGACGACGTCAACCGATTCATCGAAACGGCCATGAACGGTCGGGTGGTTTCCGAAGTAGTACTCGGTCAACGCAAATTCGACCTGGCGGTTCGTTTGGATGAGCCTTATCGACAAGCCTCCGGTCAGTTGCGACGGCTCACGCTCGAATTGCCTGACGGCGGACATGTGCCATTGGAAGCCGTGGCCGATGTGGTGACGGGTTCGGGTCCAAATACGATCAACCGTGAGAACGTGCAGCGGCGGATCGTCGTCCAATGCAACGTGGCGGGGCGAGATTTGGCCGGTGTGATGCACGACATTCGCCAGCGAGCCTCAGCGATCGAGAAATCACTGCCGACGGGATACTGGATCGAATATGGGGGCCAATTCGAAAGTCAGCAGCAGGCCACGCGCACGATTGCAGTCTTGGGCATCGGCTCGTTGGCGTGCATGTTCTTGGCGCTGTACACGCTGTTCCGCTCGGTGAATTTGGCGCTCCAGGTGCTGTCGGCATTGCCGATGGCGGCGATCGGCGCGGTTGCGGCCTTGGCGATCAGCGGGCAAACGTTCACGATCGCCAGCCTCGTGGGATTCATCTCGCTCGCGGGCATCGCCTCGCGCAACGGCATTCTGCTGGTCTCGCATTACCTGCATCTGGTGCGCGAGGAAGGGGAAAGCTTCACGGGGCAAATGATCGAGCGCGCCGGCAAGGAACGCTTGGCGCCGATGTTGATGACCGCATTAACGGCGGGACTGGGCCTGATACCGCTGGTGTTGCATGCCGACGAGCCGGGCAAAGAATTGTTGTACCCGGTGGCAACGGTCATTCTCGGTGGGTTGGTCAGCTCGACGTTGCTCGACTTCTTCGTGCATCCGGCGTTGTTTTGGTGCTTCGGCCGACGCGCGGCGGAAGCGACGACCGAAGGTTAGTTGGCACTTGGATCGTCGCGCTTTTTGCCGAGGACCTGCCACAGGCTGCCAAAATCGTCGGTCCAGATGATGGGCTTGATGTCGGCGGGCCACGGGGTGATCGCCGCGACTACGTCGGGTTCGCCCAGGAATTGCTCGTTAGCCGTCACGATCAACCACTCCGAACGACTCTGGCCTGCGGGATCGTTCTCGGGGGCGTTGTGAACAATGCTCACCGCGTGCAGGCCGAGTTCGTTGGCAAGACCAAGCACCACCGGGTTCAGGTCGATGTGGTGACTTGAGACGTGCATGGCCAACAGGCCGTCGTGCTTCAGGTGGGCCCTGTACAACGCGAAAGCTTCGCGGGTAATGAGGTGCATCGGGATCGCGTCGCTGGAAAACGCATCGATCGCGAGGACGTCGAATCTTGGCGCGCGATCAGCTTGCAGCTCGCGCTGCATTTGCGTGCGCGCGTCGCCGAGAGCGATCTCGATTTTCGCGGACGATTCATCGAGATAGGTGAAGTACTTGCGTGCCAATCGCTCGACCGCCGGGTTGATCTCGTAGAACTTCATCTGCTCGCCGGCCTGGCCATAGGCAGCGAGCGTGCCCGCGCCTAGGCCCACCACGCCGATGCGGAACGGGTCGTGCTCGTTGGCCGATGCGCGGCGCGGGTGGTGCATGATCGCTAATCCCACGCCGCTGGGTGGGCCATAGTACGACACCGGCTTTCCGATCAACGGTTCGCTGAGAAATTCTTGGCCGTGCATGATGCGGCCGTGCACGAGTGCGCGGACCGTGCGGCGAAGCGGGTCGCCGTAGTCGCGAACGCGCAGCACGCCATAAAAGTTGCGCACGCTTTCGAGTGTTCCCTGGTCCGAATACCAGACGTGCTTGCCCAAGTACACGGAGAGCACCACGAAGCCGCAATAAATTGCGGTCCAGGCGATCAACGGCCGCCCGCCATACAGCGGGCTGCGGCGATCGCGCCCGTAACCAACAATCGCAGCCAACGCACAGCCGATGAGCGCGAGGTGGTATTCCCAATAGCCTTTGAATATGGCGGGCGCTCCGATCGCGACCAGCAGGCCCCCTGCGGCACCGCCGGCGGCAATCACCAGGTAAAACAGGGTGAGCTTCTGGGTCGCGGGGCGCGACGCCACCAATTCGCCATGGCACGTCATGCAGCCGGCGAACAACATGGCGGTGTAGGCAGGCACTTGGAACCAGAGTGTCGCTTCGGGCCCGGCCTCGAGCACGTAGCAAACCGCACCTAACGACAACGCGAGCGCCGGTCCCCAAAACGTGCGGCGATACCAGCGCGAACTCTCGAACGTGAGCACGAACGTCAACAAATAGATTGCCAGCGGCAGGATCCAAAGGAACGGGACAACCGTCACCTCCTGGCACAGTTGATTCGTCGTGGCCAGCAACATCACCGAACCGGTGGCTGACAACCAGAACCAATACCAGACCGGCAGCGGATTCTGCGACGATTGGGAAGTGGCATCGACGACCGCGGCCGCTTGCCACGCAACGTCGGCGCGCTCGGCGTTGCGGTACAGCCACCATGCGCAGGCACTGCACAGCAGCGCGAACGCGACATAAGCGACCGACCACACTTTTGCCTGAATGTCGAGCGTGAATTGCGGTTCGACGACAAACGGATACGTAACCAGCGCCAACAGCGATCCAAGATTTGATAACGCGTACAGCCGATACGGCGATCGCCCAGGCCAGGCGCCGGCAAACCAATGCTGTAACAACGGTCCGGTCGATGAGAGCAGAAAGTACGGTCCACCAATGGTGCAGGCCAGCAACGCCAGAATGCGCAGCGTGGGAGCGCTTTCATCGACTGGCCGCCAGGCCTCGTTGGGAACGATCGGCAGCAACATCAGCGAACCGGCCAACAGCGCAATATGCAACAAGGTTTGTCGCCGCGCCCCGAGGCGCATGGCCACCAAGTGCGCGTAGGCGTAGCCCAGCAGCAACAGCAATTGGAACAGCAGCATGCACGTTGTCCA
Source organism: Pirellulales bacterium (assembly GCA_035550355.1). Taxonomy (GTDB): domain Bacteria; phylum Planctomycetota; class Planctomycetia; order Pirellulales; family PNKZ01; genus DATAXP01. The sequence goes on along the minus strand of DASZPI010000532.1, from coordinate 4,074 downwards.
AACCGCCGGCGTGCCGCCGAACCAGGGAAGAATGTATTTGCCGATGAGCGGCTGAACCTGAAACAACAGGAACGCGCTCAGAAAGACCGCCAGTGCGTAGCCAATCATGGCGAAGTTCGATGTCCGTTTGTTCGGATCCGAGAGTCGGCGCGCGCAAACGCACATTAGCCTACGTTGCGTTTTGGCATCACGCGCTCCCCGGCCGGACGATTCGGTCGGAGGAATCGATACGACCGGCAACTGCACCATGCCACCGAGAGCGTTGGCAAAAAAGCACGTCCGCGGTGCATGACCTATAGTTTTTGTGGAGCAAGCGCGCCGTGGAAGCGCGCCTTAGGCCCGCAGGCAATTACGTGCTGTCATGTACCCCATTCTGCCCTTCGAGTCGTTTGCCGGCGTTGAACAACTGCTGATGGCCATTGTCGCCGTGTTCACGGTGCTGGTGAATTTCGTGTTCTTTACACGCGGCTAATCGACACGCCCAATCCACTGGAATTCAACGATGATCGATCAATTGATTCACGCCATGCAACAACACTGGCATATCTGGCTTGTCACCATGGTGCTGATCGTGGCTGCGGTGATCGACGGCTGGAAGCTGAAGGTCCCGAATTGGCTCACCTTCCCGATGATTATTAGCGGCTGGATTTTCAGCTTTTGGTGCGGTGGTCTGGAAGGACTCGGTTACAGCATTTTGGCAACGATGCTCGGGCTGGCGCTGCTATTGCCGACGTATGCGATCGGCGGCATGGGCGCGGGCGACGTGAAGTTGTTGGCCGGCGTCGGCGCGTGGATTGGCAGTGAGGCAACGTTCTACGCCTTCTGCTCGACGGCGATTGTCGGTGGCCTGATGGCTGTGGCGATGGTGCTGTACCGACGCGCGTGGCAAAAACATCGCGATCAATTCGTCACGATCTTGAGCGAAGTTATCGCGATCCGTGATCCCAACCAGCTTTCAGAGATAGCTGCTGCACGCAAGCCATCCATGATGCTGCTGCCCTACGGCATTCCGATCGCTTTGGGCACGATCCTGTACTTCGCTTGGTCGGGAATGCTGGTGTAAGCACGAGCCTGGCGGCGGGCAAAATGGCGTTCGGAACGCATGGATTTGCCCCTGTTCGGCCAGTTTCACGCCGTCGCTGCGTGAAGCTGGGTTATGTGAGTCGTCTTTTCTGATTGCCCCGACCTGGTCGATGGGGCAAAGGCTTCCGGCGATGCCGATCTGCATCAAGGAATGGGCCAGTAAAAGCCAATCAAATTGGATGGGTCGTAGGAGTTTTGACCGCTATTCCATGTCGCAGGCCTGTAAGAGTCACACGAATTAGTCCGCATCTTTGGACGAGGTAGCCGGTTATGCGTCCCAAATCGCTCATGTTGCTGATCGTGGCCCTGGGCTGTGGCCTGGTGGCCGCCGTCGGCATCAACCAAATGATGGCAGCGCGCGACGTCACTGCAGCGCCCACCGGCGAGACCGTGCCCGTGTTCCTGGCCAAAGAGCCGATTAACCTGGGCGACACGGTGAAGCCCGACATGGTGAAGCTCGAGGAGTTCCCGACCGACAAGCTTCCGCCGGGCGCTGTGACAAGTCTCGAAGATTTGAAGGGCCGCCGCGCTCGGCAAAAGATTCTGCCTGGAATGCCGATCGTCGACGCTTGGCTGCTGGGCAAGGGCGAAAGCGGCGACGACGTGACCACGCTCGTTCCCAAGGGATACCGGATCGCCCCGGTGCGCGTCGATGCCGTCAGCGGCGTCGCCGGCCTGATCAAGCCGGGCGACCGCGTGGATGTGCTGGTGCACGTCCGCGAAAACCCGAGCATGGGCATCAACAAGACGAGCACGCAAACCTTTTTGCAGAACGTAAAGGTGTTCGCGGTGGACGACATTTTCCGTCGCGACTCGGATGGCCAGACCTCGGTTGCAGCAAAGACGATCTCACTAGTCGTCACACCCGGTCAGGCCGAACTGGTGACGCTGGCAACCGAGATGGGCACCGTGCGGTTGGTGATGCGCAATAGCGACGATGAGTTGGTAGCCGACACCTCGGGCGCGACGCCGCGGCAGTTGTTCGGACTCAGCGACGACACGCCTCCGATGGAGCCGAACATTGAAAAAGAGCCCAGCTCGGGCTTAATGAACCTGATCGAGTCTCAACGCACGCAAGCCGATCCGCCGGCCCCGCCGAAGGATCATTGGAAAATGCTGGTGTTCGATGGCGCGGCGCCGCGCCAAGTTGAGTTTGAGGACGGTGTGCCTTTGGACATGGTTGCTCCGACCGGAGGTATCCCGGCCGGATCGGTGCCAGCGCCGGACACTCAGCCAGCCGACAGCTCGAGCGACAGCCCACCGGCCGATGGTGGCGAGCCGGCTCCAGGTCCTTAACAAGATCGGGTTTCGCTGGGATGGATACGAAGCGACTCGCAAATGGTTGAGAGGGATTCGCACACCGACGGGTGACGTTGCGACAAACCAGGGAAGGTCACGGATGGACATCACACGTAACCGTTCGATCAAGCCGCATTGCCGGGGCGTCGTGGGCATCGCATGCCTGGCGACTTTTGCGTTGCTGGCGCCCGCGCGGCTTCCCGCCCAACAAACCGGTCCCCAGCCGGTGATTCACCGCATTTCGTCGGCGAACGAGCGACTGAACATGGTCGCCAATTCGAGCCGCATTCTGATGCTCGACCAGCGCATCCCGCAGGCGCAGGTTAATAATCCCGAAATCCTTGAGGTCACGCCGCTGTCGCCCACGCAGTTGCAGGTGTACGCCAAGCGGGCCGGCGTCACCCAAATCAACCTGTGGAGCGAATCGAAAGAAATCTACACGATCGAAGTGGTCGTCGAGGCCGATGCTCGGGAACTCAGCGCCCGCCTGCAATCGGAATTTCCCAATGCCGCCCTGCGCGTGATCCCGCTGCCCAACTCGGTCATGATCACCGGTTACGTCGACGACCAGCGCGACGTGAGCCTGATCATCGCGATCGCACAGCAGTACCATCCGCAGGTGATCGATAACATACGCGTCGGCGGCGTGCAGCAGGTGTTGCTCAAGGTGCGCGTCGTCGAAGTCTCGCGCACCAAGCTGCGAAACCTGGGAGTCGACCTGACCGACCTTTCAGCAAACTCCGGCAGCTTCATCGCCAGCAACCCGTCGGGGCTGCTGCGACCGAACCCGTTGTTGCCGACCAACCAGGTCATCACGTCGGCGTTGACCGGCGCCCCCACCGGCGTGGTGCAGGTGCCAGGCTCGCTCGCGTCGACCGGCGGGCAAACCTTCTCGTTTGGCATTATCGATTCCAGCCAGGCATTTTTGGCGCTGCTCGAAGCGCTGCGCGAGGATGACCTGGCGAAGATCTTGGCCGAGCCAATTCTGGTGACCAATAGCGGCCGTCCGGCCAACTTCAATTCAGGCGGCGAGTTCCCGATCCTTGTGCCGCAAAGCTTGGGTACGGTCTCGATTCAGTACAAACCGTACGGCACCCAGGTCGACTTCGTGCCGATCGTGCTCGGCAACGGTTGGATCAGGCTCGAAGTTCGTCCGCGCGTCAGCGAAATCGATCCGACACGTAGCGTGGTGATCAACAACAACACGGTTCCCGCACTCCGCGTGCGCGAGATCGACACTGGTGTTGAAATGCGCCCTGGGCAAACGTTGGCGATCGCCGGCCTGGTGCAATTCCGCGAGGAGGCCCAGAAGCGCGGCATTCCCGTGCTCAGCGATTTGCCGTACATCGGGCCGTTGTTCAGCCGTGTTCACAGCCAACAGAACGAAATCGAGCTTTTGATTCTGGTGACGCCGCAGTTGGCCGAAGCCATGGATCCGCACGAAGTGCCTGCCTGCGGCCCGGGACAATCGACCACCACGCCCACCGACTTCCAGTTGTTCGCCAAGGGTTCGATCGAAGTGCCATCGCTATGCCCGCCGGGTTCGCCATCGTTCGGCGCTTCGACGTCGGTGCAGCCGCCGCCAGATGTCGTGCCGCCGGCAGGCGTTCCGATTGGCAGCAGCGCCGCGCCTGCAAACTCGGGCCCGAGCGCCGAGCAAACCACGACTCCGGTTGCGTCGCCCGCCGCTGC
>DASZPI010000531.1:0-3954 GCA_035550355.1 Pirellulales bacterium | reverse complement strand
GTTTTCTCGATGCGCGATACGCCAGCGCCGACCGAGCCGTCCTCGACGAGCCCCGGTCAGCCACCGGCTGCTTCGGAAGCGCAAGCTGCGCGAAAACCGCAATCAGCGCCGCCGGCGAAACCCGCGCCGCCTGCTCCGGCGCCCAAGAACGGAACCACCGCAGCGCCGGCGCCTCGACCAGCCCAGGCGGCAAAGCCCCCGGCCGCCGCCTCGGCAACTGCGAAAACTCCGGCGTCGGTCGCCGCCAAAGCACCGGCCCCGACGCCTGGGCCTGCGGCAAACACGCCGGCGTCGGGGGCAAATGCGCCGTCACGGGCGGCACCGAACGGCGCGGCCGTGTCGCCGGCTGCCCGACCTGCCAGCGGTGCGCCAGCCGCTGCGGCGGCCGTTGCGACCTCCAGCGCGCCCGCGGCAGTCACTGCCGCGCCTGTCGGCACGGCGGTACCTGGGGCGATCGGGCTGGGCGCCGCGGCGCCAAAGCCGCGCACGAGCATGCTCGACGACTTCGACGAGATCGGCAACGCGGGCAAGCTGTCGATGCGACAGATCCTGCCGTCGATCGCCGTCAGCACGATGGTGCACATGCTGCTGCTGATCGCGCTGGGGCTGATGTCGGGCTCGACCGAAAAGGTGATCGAAGTTACCGAACTCGTGGCGGTCATCGACGAAGACCGCGGCGACGCGCTCGATATTGTCGAAGAAACTCCGGTGCCGATCGACGTCGAGATTACCGAGCTGCCGCAGATGGTCGCGACAAACATGGTCGAAGTGCCGGTCTCGGCCCAGCCGACGCCTGAGGTGAACGTCGCCGACATTTCGATCAACACCATTCAGTCGAGCGACGTGTTGATGAAGATCAACACCGGCGCGGCGGCGAGCATCGTCGATTCGCGCACGGAAAGAGGGCGCATCAAGACCGTCATCGCCCGCGGCGGCAACGAGGCGAGCGAAGCCGCCGTCGCCAAGGCGCTCGAATGGCTGGCCAAGCACCAATTGCCCGACGGCAGTTGGAACATGGACCATAGTCGTGCGCCGCAGTGCATGGGCAAGTGCAAGGACCCGGGCAAGCATGTGCAGGCAAACTTGGGTGCGACCGCGCTGGGCGTGCTGCCGTTCCTGGGCGCCGGACAAACACACAAGCAAGGCAAGTACAAGCAGCAGGTGCAGACGGCGCTGTTCTACATCGCCAACCAAATGAAGGTTTCGCCCAATGGCGGCGACTGCACCGATCGCCAAGGCAGTTTCTACTCGCACGGGCTGTGCTCGATCGCGCTGTGCGAAGCGTACGCAATGACCCACGACAAGGGGCTGGCGGCGCCGGCCCAGTTCGCCTTGAACTTTATTGCCTACGCCCAGGACCCGCTGGGCGGCGGCTGGCGGTACGCCGTGCGAACGCCGGGCGACACGTCGGTGGTTGGTTGGCAGCTCATGGCGCTCAAGAGCGGCCACATGGCCCATCTCGACGTGAAGGCCAATACGATCAAGGGGGCCACCAACTTTCTGAACCTGGCACAGTCGGAAGGGGGCGCCTACTACGGCTACACCGGCCCCGGCAAAGGCCCAGCCACCACGGCCGTCGGCTTGCTCTGCCGCATGTACCTGGGTTGGAAACAAACCGACCCGGCGCTCGAAAAGGGCGTGCAGTATCTGGCGAAGATGGGACCCCACAAGACCAACGTCTACTACAACTACTATGCGACCCAGGTGCTCCATCACTACGAAGGCGAATTGTGGAGCCAGTGGAACGAAAAGATGCGCGATCAATTGATCGAAACGCAATCGAAAACCGGCCATGAAGCCGGCAGTTGGTTCGCCGGCGACGGCGGTCATGTGAACGAAGCCGGCGGCCGGCTGTACTGCACGTCGCTGTCGTGCATGACGCTCGAGGTCTATTACCGGCACTTGCCGCTGTACAAAAAGACCTCGACCGACGACGAGTTCTAACTCGCTTGCCGCGGCATCAATTCCCCTGCCGAAAGCGCTGAATTTGCGGCCTGTACGGGGCCGGTTCCGCTTCGGTTCGCGCCAACGGTGCGCTTTGTTCCGATTACAAACGCGTTTGTAAACAAGCGTACAGCAGCAGGGACAGCAACCGAGCGGGGGTTAGCGCACAAATCTTTGCCAAATCTCGATTTGCAGCGATTCAATTTTCGAGTGACAACTTCGGCACGCCCCATGCTTTATGCCTCTCACGAAAGCGAACCAAGGAACAACAGGCAACGGAGGCATACGATGTTGGTGCTCACACGCAAGACGCAGCAGCAGGTTCAAATCGGCGACAACATTCGGATCACCATTCTGCAAATCAAAGGCAGCTCGGTGCGGATCGGCATCGAGGCGCCGCGCGAGGTGCGCATCGCCCGCACCGAGTTGGTGCCGCTGACGGAACAACCCGTGGCGATCGAGCCGACTGCTTCGCTGCCGGTTCGCGATCGGGTCAACGAGCCCGCTCGCCGCGATGCCGGTTCGAAGCTCGAGTTCTCGACGCTGCTCAATCCCGACCGTCCGCACCTGGCAGGCGCTCTGGGCGGTGGCTGCCGGATCGAGCACGCCTTTATCGCCGCGCACGCGGCCGCCGAGGCGCCCGAGTGGCCGGAGCGCAATGATTTAGCCAACGAAACGGTCACGGCTGCACTGCCGATCGAGCGTCGCAAGGTTGGATCGCTCGCTGGCAGCCGGAGACCGCGGCAATCATAATGCCGCGCATGACACACGCCACCACCGTCGAGCCGGGCGAACAAGTCCGGCTCGATGCATTTGATGCCGACAGCACGAGCGGGCTCGACAAGCCGACCGCCTTGGCCGAGATGAAACACAACATCCAGGCCATGAACGACCTGGCGTACCGCCTGTATGCCGAGAAAAAACGCGCGTTGCTGTTGATCCTGCAAGGGCTCGACGGGTCGGGCAAGGACGGCACGCTGCGGCACGTGATGAGCGGCGTCAGTCCGCAAAGCTGCCAGGTCGTAAGCTTCCGCACGCCCACCGACGAAGAGCTGCGACACGACTTTCTGTGGCGCGTGCATCGCGTTGTTCCGGCACACGGATTCATCGGCATCTTCAACCGCTCGCACTACGAGGACGTGATCGTGGTGCGCGTGCGCAAGCTGGTGCCGCACGACGTCTGGCAGTCCCGTTACGAGTCGATCAACCACTTCGAGCAACTGCTGCACGCCACCGGCACGACCGTGATCAAATGCTTCTTGCACATCAGCAAGAAGGAACAGGGCAAGCGATTGCAAAAGCGGCTGAACGATCCAAAGCGGCGCTGGAAGCTGGACCGCAGCGACTTGGAAGATCGCAAATGCTGGGATGATTACGTCGCTGCGTACGAGGATGCGCTGTCGCGCTGCAACACGCACCACGCGCCGTGGCACATCGTGCCGGCAAACCACAAGTGGCATCGCAATTGGTTCATCAGCCGCTTGCTGCGCAAGACGCTCGAGCAGCTCGATCCCAAGTTTCCGCCGCCGTCGAAAGACCTTGAAGGGGCGACATTGGACTGAGATTTGCTCCGACTTGGTCCGCATCGGTTCAGCATCCCTCCTTCGCTGGCGAGGCAAGCGTGGGCAAGCCCATCGAAGACTACGCCCTGATCGGCGACTGCCATAGTGCAGCACTCGTGGCCCGCGACGGCTCGATCGATTGGCTGTGCCTGCCGCGGTTCGACAGTTCCGCGTGCTTCGCCGCCCTGCTGGGGGACAACGACAACGGCCGCTGGTTGATCGCCCCCAAGGACCAGGCCCAGGCGCAGCGACGCTACCGCGGCGACACGCTCGTGCTCGAGACGGAATTCAGCACCGCCGAAGGCCGGGTTCGCCTGATCGACTTCATGCCGCCGCGCACCGCGCATCCGCACCTGGTGCGCATCGTGCAAGGGCTGGAAGGTTCGGTCCGCATGCGCACCGAGCTGATTCTGCGCCCCGATTACGGCTCGATTGTGCCGTGGGTGCG
>DASZPI010000530.1:0-1617 GCA_035550355.1 Pirellulales bacterium | reverse complement strand
GTTGGTGGCCCTGGCCGCGATGCTGCTGCCGCCGCATACACCGCCCACGGCGCGCACGGCGATGTGGACGAGCCTGCATGGCGGCTTCCGCTATGCGATCGAATTCGCGCCGATTCGGGCAATCCTGCTGATGGTGGCCGTGGCCAGCCTGACCGGAATGCCGCTGACGGTGCTGATGCCGGTGTTCGCCAGCCAGACGCTCGGCGGCGGGCCCGAGACCATGGCAACCCTGATGTCGTCGATGGGCATCGGCGCCCTGGCCAGCGCCGTGTATCTGACGTCGCGACCGTCGGTGCTGGGCCTGGGCAAGCACATCGCGTTTGCCGCGTGCGGCTTCGGTCTGGGCATGATCCTGTTCTCGTGGTCGCGCAGCTTGTGGTTCTCGGTGCCGATCTTGGTCGGCACCGGCTTTTGCATGATGCTGCAACTCGCCTCGTCGAACACCATGCTGCAAACCATCGTCGATGAAGACAAGCGCGGCCGCGTGCTGGGGCTGTACGCGATGTCGTTCCTGGGCGTGGGCCCGTTGGGCAGCCTGGCGGCTGGCTTCGTTGCCGAGCAAATCGGAGCGGGCAACACGGTGCGCATCGCCGGCGCATTCTGCCTTGTGGCGGGACTTGTATTCCGGCTGCGACTACCCAAATTGCGCGAGAAAGTGCGGCCGATCTATCGACGGCTGGGCATTCTGCCCGAAGTGACGACCGCCGTCGAAGTCAGCTCGCAGCTCAACATGCCGCCCGAGCATTAAGGCGCGCGCAACCAGGTTTGTTCGCTACTTCTCTTGGCGCGGCAGCCACTCGATGGCGTCGGCAATCACGACCTTGTTCTCCTCGGTTCCGTCGTTGGCCACGCGCACCCAGCCTTCTCGTCCCGCGCGAAACCGAAACACGCCCAGCGTGCGAAACAATCGCCCGTGCTCGGGAACCTGCTGTTGATCGATGCGGAGAACCGTGTCGCCATCAGCGTGATGGATGGTGACGGGCGTGTTCGTCGCCCGCCGCACGTTGTAGCAGTGTGCCAGCCGCACTTCATACAGCCCATCGTGCGGCAGGTCGGGGATGAACGTGACCGATTTGTGGCCCTTGCCGAGCTTTTGGTCGTGCAAGTACCCGAGGCCAACGTAGGGCGGCGTGTGCGTCGAGTACTGCCAGGTGCCGATGAGCACCGCGTCGGTGTCGTCGACCACAATTCCCGGCAGCGAAGCGGGATCGGCAACGATGAACGGCACCAGTTCGGGATTATCGACTTCGCCGGGGGCGTGGGTGTTTGCCACGGCCTGTGGGTGCGGCTTGAGCGGCGGCGCTGCGTCGATGGCTGAGCGAACGCATACGCAACACATCAACACCAGAGCCGCGCCAATTTTTCGCATCAAAATGACCTTAGCGTCCGGGCGGACGCGTGTTCTTGCCCGGAATGCGGAATAGCCGGCGGGCCTGGAAGAAGTCCTTCTTTTCGGGGTTCACGCGCATCGCGCCGTCGCCCAGGTCGTCGCGGGCATCGGCCGCGTGGGCCAGCAAGCGTTCGACGATTTCAGGATGCTCGAGCGCCACATCGCTCTCTTCGCCCGGATCGTTCACCAAGTCGTACAGCGCCAACGAGCTATGCACCCACTCTTGC
>DASZPI010000529.1:0-4547 GCA_035550355.1 Pirellulales bacterium | reverse complement strand
GAGCGTGAAGCGGGTCCTCGCCGTTCAGGCCGCTTCACACTCATCCGCCCTTCGGGCAGCTTCGCCCAGCGGGAGAAGGACGCTGGCGGCGTCGCGCCCTATGGTGACACCTGCCGCTGAATCGTCAACCGTCGCCACGACCGAAATTTAACCGCGCCCGACGAGCTTCTTCAGTTCCGGCCACGGTCGCGTGTTCGCCACGTCGGCTGCGGTCAGCCCAGCGCGGCGTGCTTGTAGGACGCCGTATCGCAGCTTGTCGAGCTCCGACACGCTGTGAGCGTCGGTCGAGATGACGATGGGGATGCCAAACGACTTGGCCGCCGCACAATTCACGTCGTCCAAGTCGAGCCGCGCCGGATTGGCGTTCAGCTCCAGCAGCTTGCCGTAGTCGCGAGCTTCGCGCATGACCGCATCGAGATCGACATCGTAGCTCTTGCGCCGATTGATGATCCGCCCCGTAGGATGGGCGATTGCCGACACGTGCGGGTTGCGGATCGCCTCGATCAGCCGGCGCGTGATCTGGTCGCGAGGCTGTTTTTGGCCGTAGTGCAGGCTGGCGAGCACCCAATCGGCCTCGGCCAACACGTCGTCGGCCAAATCGAGGCCGCCGCGTTCGAGAATATCGCATTCGATGCCGCGCAGCACCGTGATGCCTGGCCGCCGCGAGTTGAGCCGATCGATCGCCTGCCACTGGGCGCGCAGCCGATCGGCGTCGAGCCCGCCAGCCATCGAGACGCGCTTCGAGTGATCGGTGATGGCAATATACTTGAGGCCGCGCTCTTTCGCGGCGGCGATCATTTCTTCAAGCGTCGCCTTGCCGTCGGTTGCGTCGGTGTGCATGTGCAGGTCGCCGACCAGGTCGTCCAGTTCGAGCAGCTCGGGCAGCTTGTCGGCATCGGCCCATTGGAACTCGCGTCGCGCCTCGCGCAACTCAGGTGGGAACCAGGGCAAATCGAGCGCGGCGTACACCTCGTCTTCGCTGCGACCGGCAATCCACTTGTCGTCGCGAAACACGCCGTACTCGTTGATCTTCAACCCGCGATCTTTCGCCCGGCCGCGGAGCACCACGTTGTGATCCTTGGACCCGGTGAAGTACTGCCATGCGGCTCCGAAGCTTTGTTCTGGCACCACGCGCAGATCGACCTGCAGGCCCACGCCGAGGCGAATCGACATTTTCGTGTCGCCCCGCCCCAGCACCTCAGCGATCCCGCCGTAGGCATTGAGCCGGTCCATCAGCGGCTTCGGGTCGTCGGCCACGGCCAGCAGGTCGACATCGCCCACCGTTTCGCGACCGCGACGGTAGCTGCCGGCCGCTTCAATCCGCGTCACACCCGGTACCGGGCGCAGGTACTCGAGCAGGCGCGCCACGTACTCATCGGCCTCGGCCCAGTACATTCGCTCCACCGACGTGGTTGCCAATGCCAGGCCGGAAAGAATGGTTTGCTCGGTTTTAGCGCCGAAGCCTTTTAGGGTGCGAACTCGCTGCGCCTCGCAGGCGGCACGCAGATCGTCGAGCGAGGCGATCTTGAGTTCCTTGACCAGAATCGCGGCCTTCTTCGGTCCCAAGCCGGGCACGCGCAACAGGGCTGTAGCCGAGGCGGGCACTTGGGCGAGCAACTCTTGCCGCAGGGGTAGATCGCCCGTCGCGCACAGCGTTTTGATGCGCTCGGCGAGGTCCTTGCCAATCCCTTCGATCTCGGTGAGGCTGCGGTTGGAATCGCAGGCGATTGCCGCGGCCGGCTCGGTGAGGTCGCGCAGCGTGCGAGCCCCGTTGCGATAGGCGCGGACGCGAAACGGGTTTGCCTCGGTGAACTCCAGCAGGTCGGCGATCTCGTCGAACACTGCGGCAATATCGACATTCGATAACGACATTCGAACCTCACGCCACCCGGCGACGCAGGCGATCGCCGACTAATTCCAACGACGGCCGCGCACGTGCGATCGTTTCCAGAAACAGATGCTGATCGCTTGGTGAGATCATCACGGCCCGCCGCCTACCACGCCGGCGATACGCGATCCACAACCGATCGAGCGACAAGGCCGGCGAGCTGAGGGGATTATGCGTTGGCGAAATTTCATCGATCTCATCGAGCGCGATTCGCCAGCGGAACGGTCCACAGTGGACCGTGATCATGTCGTTCTCGACGACGTAGTAGGTCGAGGCCACCAGCCAAACGATCAGCCCCGCTGAGCCGAATAGCGCCGCACCCGCCCAGGTTGGTCCCGAGGCGTTGATCACGGCCACGCCTGCGACGAGTTGCATCGCGGTCGTCGCAAAGAGCACCACCATGAGCCAAACGTCTTTTTTCGAGGAGAACGTCATCGACAGCCAGCGGCGGGACAAGCGACAATCGAAGTCATGTCGCTGCATACATCATATCGCCAGGCGGGGAACGCGACGATGCGGCTATTGCCATCGGTGCTTGTCAGCATGATGGGGGTCGGCACGTTGGTCGCGGCTCCACCGCGCGGCGGGCCGAAGTTCCTGAGCGTCGCGCCGATTACGAGCGACGAGGCGCGTGTTGCGTACGAGGCCAGTGCGCGCCACAGTTGCGAGTTGCTGGCCGAAGATTTGCCCATCGAGTCGCCGCGCTTTGCGCGCAGCACGTTGTTGCGCAGTCCATTGGCCCATGCGAAGTCGGCGCCAACGCCGGTCGAGGCGAGCCGGCTACAGGTGTTCTGCGCCGGGCTGGAAATGCTCGACGACGACCGCCAACGCCTGCCGGTGCTCGCGCAGCCGGGAATTCTAAACTACCTGGCCGGCCACTATGCATCGATCCAGGTGCGCTTGGTGCGCGAAGGCCCGATGGCCGATTGGTGCTTATACGACCGGGCGTCGGCCGCGACCTGCATGTACAAAGCCGCGCCCATCACCTTGCCCTTCAACGAATCGGTGGCAGAGGCCGTGCAACGGATCCGGACGATCGGCTATTTCGTTGGCAGTGAAGCGCCGTCTGCCAACACGCTACGCACGTTGGTGCTCGTGCACCGGCACGACATCGCGATTTCGGCGCCGAGCGATGTGGATATTCTCGCGCAACCCACCTACGAGTTACTTGTGGTCCACGCTCGTGCGGCACCTGGTGCGAACGATGGCTCGGCGATCGAACTGCATACGTTTTGCACGAGCGCCGGCTGCGGTAAGTGGCATTATCTGGTGCCGGCCGCCGTACCGCGCAGCATCGCCGACTGCGGGGTCCGATCGAGCGTGGTGTTCACTGGATTCGCTCCCGACAACCTGACACCCACGGCGAGCGTGGCCCGGCGAATTGAGATGAAGTCTCAGATCGATTTAACTCCGACGCAGCTCGACGCGTACTGCGAAAAGCAGCACTGGACGGGCGGAACAGCCGCGAATTTGACCGCAGTGCTCGAGGCGATCATTACCCGAAAAATCGATTCGCCCTAGGCCGGCAATAGGTTGTCTGCCTTGGGGCGTAAGCTATAGTTGAAGGATCGGATTCCAGCGGAGAGGCCATGGTTTTCAGCCGGCTATTGCCGATCGTCGTGGGCGCGGTGGTGACGTTCAATCACTTCCACTGCGTCTGCTACCACGCGATTGCCGCCGGAGAATGGCAAGCGGCGGTGCGCGCTTCGTTGTCGGGCATCGACGGCATTGACCAGGGACCCGTCCCGCGCTGCAAGAACGAGTCGGGCTGCATCTGCCAGGGCGCGGTGTTCGTCGCGGCCCCGCAGGTCGCGGCTCTCGACTTGACGGCATGGAATGCGATTGTCGAAGCGCCCGTGTCGGCAACGCGGATCGTGGCGACCGCCCAGCGCGCGTCGCTCGACGACCTGTGGCACCACGGCGTGCCGATTTCAGGAAGGATACTGCGCGCGCATCTGGCGTCGCTGCTGATCTGACGCTCCTCGCCAAGCGGTTACGATCGGTCGAGGCATAAGCGCCTCGGCTGCGATTGTATGCTCTTGTTGTCGAGGGACTTTGCGTGCTGAGAACTTCGTCAGAAATCAAACCCGCGTTGAGCCTTCGCGGGGACATTGCGCGCTGGTGGCGCGCCGCGGCAGCGGTCGCGATCGGCGTTGCTCTGCTGCTCGTCGGCTGGTTCGCATGGAAGGCGATCTCGAAACCGACCGACACTGAACCATTGACCGAAGCGGCCAATGTACCGAACGATGCCAGCAGCCTGGTGGTGCGCCTTCGTCCCGAAAAACTGGCTGCGGCGGGAATTCGCACTGTGGCGGTTGAGCGCCGCGTGATCCAAGAAACACGTCGCGTGCCGGGCAAGATCGGGTACAACGCCTCGAAGCGACTCGACATCAAGCTGCCCGCCAGCGGCGTCGTCAAACAGGTGCTTGCGCTGCCTGGCGAGCAAATCGCCCACGGCCAACCTTTAGCACGCCTAACCAGCATCGAAGTGGGGCTAGCACGCGACGAGGTAATCAAGTCCGAAGCCGACGTGCAATTGGCCGCGTACGAGTTCAATTGGGCCAAGGAAATCGCCGGCAATCTGAATTCCCTGCTGGCGATGCTCGAGGGCCGGCCAGACGTGTCGGACGTCGAAGAGAAATTTAAGAACAAGCTGCTC